>DUNA01000010.1 GCA_012839605.1 Bacteroidales bacterium | reverse complement strand
CAACGGGTTTTGACGCATCAAACATTATCTTTGGAGATGGTTTTGCCGGACTGCCCCAATTTGCTCCTTTTAAAGGTATTCTTGTAGCGTGTGGAGCACCGGAGGTACCTGAGAAATTAAAAGAGCAATTGACCATTGGCGGCAAAATGGTTATCCCCGTAGGCCGGAACATGCAGCGTATGTTGCGTATTACAAGAACGGGCGAGGATACGTATAGTACAGAAGATTTTGGGTTTTACCAATTTGTTCCTATGCTGGAGGGAACGACTAAATAAGAGACTTATGCATATTAAAACATTTTTTTTCAATGCCTTACGCACCTGTTGTTATGTAGTACATGAAGAGAACGGAGAGTGCTTTATTATAGATCCGGGATGCTTTGGCTCTAAAGAAGAACAACGTTTGGTAGACTATATAGCGGACAACAACCTTACACCGCAATTTGTCGTAACTACCCATTGCCATTTTGATCACCTGATGGGTCTTCCCTTTGTATTGAAAACATATACTATCCCATTTTACACCCATCCTTTGGAAGAAGGCAATTTAGAACGGGCATCGCAACACGCCTCGCTCTTTGGATTTCGTATGGCTCAGCCTAAAATATCGTTTGAGCCACTAAGCCCCGGTAAAACCCTTACATGTGGGGCTATGGAATGGCAAGTCCTGCATACACCGGGACACAGCCCGGGCAGTGTTTGTTTGTATTATGCTAAAGACAACACTCTGTTTACCGGAGACCTGTTGTTTGCCGGTAGTGTGGGACGGACAGACTTGCCGGGTGGAGATTATATGCAATTGATGGACTCCCTCAACAACGTAATAAAACCTCTTCCCTCTGCTACCATGGTGTATCCCGGTCACGGTCCGGAAACAGATTTGGCACAAGAATTTGCCCACAATCCTTTTCTCTTATGAAAGATGACTATATAAGGATAGAAGGAGCGCGAGTCAACAACCTGAAGGATATACATCTTACCATTCCCAGACATAGCCTGTGCGTGATTACAGGGCTGAGCGGGAGCGGCAAATCTTCCTTGGCATTTGACACCATCCATGCAGAAGGGCAACGGCGTTACTTAGAAACACTCTCGTCCTATGCCCGCCAGTATTTAGGCATTCTGCAACGGCCGGATGTAGATCACATTTCCGGATTGAGTCCCATCATTGCCATAGAGCAAAAAACAACTACACGAAATCCGCGCTCCACAGTAGGTACCATTACGGAAATTTATGACTTCTTGCGGCTGTTGTTTGCCAGAGCGTCTATAGCTTATTCACCGGTAACGGGGAAACCCATGATCCGCTATACGGCAGAGCAAATGGTTGCCCTTATAGCCCAACAATACAAAGGCAAAAGATGCATTTTGCTTTCTCCCGTAGTACGAGGACGCAAAGGACACTACAGAGAATTGTTGGATCAAATTCTGAAAAAAGGGTTTTTGGAAGTCCGTATAGACGGAACGATTACCCAAATTACCCACAACATGATGTTGGACAGGTACAAGTCGCATTTCATAGAAATTGTCATAGACAAATTGGTACCTCCCTCCCAAGAAGACGCAGATCCCGCTTTGTTGGCACGGCTCAGAGATTCTGTAAATACGGCTTTGTACCACGGCGACGGTTCTTTTGCTGTTCTGGACCCCGACACCGGAAAGCTGGATCATTTCAGCAAACATTTGATGTGTCCGGAAAGCGGTTTGTCTTTTCCGGAACCGGCCCCACACAGTTTTTCGTTCAATTCTCCCCAGGGAGCATGTCCTACATGCAAGGGACTGGGCTATACCACACGCATAGATTTGCAAAAAATCATTCCCGACCCGGCTTTGTCTATTGCCCAAGGCGGCTTGGACCCATTTGGCAAATACAGAGACACCACTCTCTTTCAGCATTTGGAAGGTGTTGCCAAAAAATACGGTTTTTCCTTACATACACCCATCAAGGACATCCCCGAAGAAGGTATGGACACACTCTTATACGGGAGCGAAGAACTGATTTATGTAAAATCTTCCATAGGCACTCATACCATTACCTTCTCCGGATTGATTCATCGCATGGAGCAGATGAGTGAACAATCTGAAAAGAGAATGGCAGCCAACGACCGCTATCTGGAAGAAGTAATGTGTCCGGAATGCAAAGGTACACGCCTGAACTCTACAGCTTTACAATTTCGTTTTGCTGACAAAAACATAGCCCAATTGGCGGCAATGGACATCTTACCGCTTTTGCAATGGTTGAAAAACGTAGAGGACAACATTTCTGAGCGGCAAAAAAAGATTGCTTCCGACATCTTGAAAGAGTTGCGCGATAGGCTCCGGTTTTTATTGGATGTGGGTCTCTCCTACTTGTCTCTCAACAGAAGCACGCGTACGTTAAGCGGAGGAGAAAGCCAGCGGATTCGTTTGGCTACACAAATTGGTTCCACCCTGGTCAACGTGTTGTACATCTTGGACGAACCCAGTATTGGATTGCACCAACGGGACAACCTGAAGTTGATTCACGCACTT
>DUNA01000009.1 GCA_012839605.1 Bacteroidales bacterium | reverse complement strand
TACGGTCAATGTTATGCCATCCAATGCAAACAGGTGTTTGTATTGCTTGATCAATGCGTTTTTAGGTTCCGTCAATATAGACTTCAACGTTTTCTTATCCAACTGGTTTACATACGTGACAACGGGCAACCGTCCTACAATTTCCGGAATCAACCCGTACGCTCTCAAATCTTGTGGAGTCACGTAGCTTATCAAGTTGTTCATATCTATCTTTCCTCTTTTCTCTGCCTGCCCATACCCCACCACACGCGTATTCAGTCGTTGTGCAATTTTGCGTTCAATCCCTTCAAAGGCTCCTCCACAAACAAATAAGATATTTTTTGTATTTACGGGAATCATTTTTTGTTCCGGATGCTTACGCCCTCCTTGCGGCGGAACGTTCACAACAGTTCCTTCCAACAATTTGAGCATGGCTTGTTGCACGCCTTCCCCGGACACGTCTCGTGTTATGGAAGGGTTGTCGCTTTTGCGTGCTATCTTATCTATCTCATCTATAAAGACAATCCCTTGTTCGGCTCTTTTCACATTGTAATCTGCCGATTGCAACAAACGCGTTAAGATGCTTTCCACGTCTTCTCCCACGTAACCGGCTTCCGTAAGTACGGTAGCGTCCACAATGGCAAAAGGCACTTGCAACATTTTGGCAATGGTGTTGGCCATCAATGTCTTGCCTGTACCGGTGGGACCTACCAACAATACGTTGGATTTATCAATCTCTATGTCGTTGTTCCTTTCCAAATACCCGGCTGCTCGAATCCTTTTGTAGTGGTTGTAAACGGCAACGGATAGAAACTTTTTGGCTTGCTCCTGTCCCATCACGTACAAATCCAAATACGCATGGATTTCTTCAGGTGTCATGGACCAAGCGGAATCGTCGTACATTTCTTCCATTCCGGAACGACTTCCCGGCCTTCCCGGTATGCCATACATTTCTTCCACAACGGCCGAAGCGTCTGTCAAACAGTCTTCACAAATAGCCGCATGGAGTCCCGTAATGAGCATACCCGTTTCTTCACTGGACCTGCCACAAAAAGAACAACGGTCTGTGTCACGCGGATTTTTCTGCATTACTTCTTGGATTTTTTCAATACCTCATCTATGATACCGTATGAAACGGCTTCAGGTGCACGCATCCAAAAATCTCTGTCTGCATCTTTCCTGATTTGCTCCAGGGGCTTTCCTGTATGTTCAGACAATACTTGATACAACTGCTCTTGCAGCTCCAGAATCTCTTTGACGGCAATGGCCATATCGGCCGCTTGTCCTTCCACGCCCCCTACAGGTTGATGGATCATCACCCGTGCGTGCGGCAAAGCCGAACGTTTTCCTTGGGCTCCTGAAGCCAGCAACACAGCAGCCATAGAAGCGGCTTGTCCCGTACAAATGGTCGCCACGTCTGAATGGATCAGTTGCATGGTGTCGTAAATACCCAATCCGGCCGTTACAGAACCTCCGGGAGAATTGATATACAGCTGAACATCTTTTCCTGGATCTACAGAGTCCAAAAACAAGAGCTGTGCCTGCACAATGTTGGCTACTTGGTCCACAATGGGAACACCCAGAAACAAAATGCGGTCCATCATCAAACGGCTGAATACATCCATTTGGGCTACATTCAGTTTCCGTTCTTCTATGATGTAGGGTGTTATGGAATTTTGTGGGCTTCCGTATACAGACATGTACCTATGCAGACTCAGGCTGCTGATGCCCATGTGCCGCATGGCGTATTTTTCAAATTCAGTCATTTCTTATTCTTCTTTGTAATCTAAAGTTACGTTTTCGCGAATATACGAAATAACTTTGTTCTCTTCTGCTCGTTCGTACAGGTTTCTAGCCTCCTTTTCATTGCCCAGCATGCTTTCTGCAAAAGTCACCAAATGCTCGTCAGGAACGTTGGGCATACCGTACATGGCAAATTGATACCGTGCCATAACAAGAGCGCTTTCCATCATGTCTTCTTTTTCTATCTTCAAATCGCCTTGTTTCATAACGGCACCCCGCACCAATTGCCAACGGAAATCTTCCAAAAAGGCAGGAAAATCTTTTTCTATTTGCTCCATAGTGAACTTCCCTTCATTTCCTTCATACAACCAGCGTTTCAACAAGTTTTCCGGCAATTGGATGGCGGCTTTCTCCACCAATGTCTTTTTGACCTCCTGTGCAAAGTGGTAGTCGCTTTCACCTTCGTTGTTTCTCTCCAACTGTTCTTTGATTCTTTCTACAAAAGCATCTGACGTAGTGACGGCATCGGGTCCGTACAGCTTGTCATACAACTGTTGGTTTTCTTCTGCTTGTACAAATCTTTTGATTTCCTTTACAACAAAAGTAAACACCGGATTTTCAGGTTCTTGCCACTCTTCCGGCTTGGCTTGGAACAAAGCCACCCGGTCGGCTTCCTTAGGCAACAACACGGAAATATCTGCCTCTACGCTTTCGCCTACGGTTTTGCCTATGAACGGTTTCTTATCTTTCAGTTTGTCTACTGTTTTCAAGTTCAAATACGTATTCTCTATTGTATTTTCTCCTTGTTGCAGATCTACCTTCAAGAAATCTTCTTTTTCCACTTTCTCCACATCTTGCATAGTGCCGTGCTGATCCAACAGTCCTTTCTTATATTCTTCCACTTGTTTATCTGTGACTTTCTTACGGACATACGGAATGTGCACGTCTTTCCCAAGGGCTACGTTCACTTGAGGCGCCAACATCAAATCAAAAGAAAAGGAAAATTCCTTGTCGTTATCCCAGTCAGACGGTTCTTGGTCTTCAGATCCCAAAGGTTCTCCAATAATATGGATGGCCTCTTTTTCCATATAATCGTTCAATCCTTCAGATACGACGGCTTGTACCTGCTCCAGCAAGGTGGATTTTCCATACATTTTTTGTACCAGACCCAACGGTACCATACCTTTTCTGAATCCTTTCAAATCCAAGTTCCTGCGTATGTCTTGCAAGGCTTTTTTCACCTTTTCACTGTAATCTGCCTCTTCCACCAAAACGTGTACTTGCAAGGATAAGTCGTCAATTTGTTTCTTAGTGATATTCATAACATTGTTCTTATAAAGGGCTGCAAAAGTAGCTATTAATCCCCAAAAAAACCAATCCTTTTCTTACCTTTGTAGTATGAGAGAAAAAATAGTGGCAGGAAACTGGAAAATGAATACTTCTGTGACAGAAGGAGTCCAATTAACCCGTGAAATATTGGCAGGTGCAACACAAATTCCGGAAGGTGTGCATGCCATCATAAGCCCGCCTTATACACACCTTTTCCCTATTGCTCAACTGCTGGAAGGACAAAACCGTATTGCCTTGGCGGCACAAAATTGTGCAGAAGAGTCTAAAGGAGCTTATACGGGTGAAGTATCGGCCGGTATGATTGCCTCTGTACCTTGTTCGTATGTTATTTTAGGACACTCGGAGCGTCGTACCTATTATGGTGAGACAGACCAAACGTTGTGGAACAAATTGGTTCAAGCTTTGGAAAACAACCTCAGACCTATTTTCTGCGTAGGAGAACTTCTGCAGGAGCGCGAAGAAGACCAACATTTCCAAGTAGTGGCCTCTCAGTTAAAACACGTGATAGGCGCATTGGAACCGGCTGATTTTGAAAAAATCATCATAGCATACGAACCCGTCTGGGCCATTGGTACAGGAAAAACTGCTACGTCTGACCAGGCCCAGGAAATGCACGCGTTCATTCGCTCGTTTCTGGCCGGAATCTTTGGAGAAGCAACGGAAAAAACACCCATACTTTACGGCGGCAGTTGCAACCCGTCCAACGCAAAAGAGCTGTTCTCGCAACCCGATATCGACGGCGGACTGATTGGCGGAGCTTCGCTAAAAGCAAACGATTTTTTGGCCGTTGCCAAAGCGTTTGAATAAATATTTATGGAATATATAGCTGTCAACATAGTACTGGATCCCCATCAAGAGGAAACAGAAGGCATTTTGGTAGCAGAACTGGATGCCATCGGCTACGAAGGTTTTCAAACAGAAGAACACGTAATGACGGCGTATGTGCCGGCTAAAACATACAATGAAACCCACCTTCGTATTGTCCTGAACACATACGGCATTCAGGATTTCACAAAAACGTACATCCCCTATAAAAATTGGAACGCAGATTGGGAACTCCGTTTCAGTCCCATCCTTCTGGAGACGGGAAAAGGATGCAGCGTTCGTGCTCCAAAAAATGGATCTATGGTCCCCGTCTGGCCGGAAGTAGCTTACAAACTGGTCATCAAACCGGAACTAGCCTTTGGAACAGGACACCACCCCACCACGCTGATGATGATGGAAGCCTTGTTGACCATGGAGCAAGCCGGACTCATCAAAAACAAACGCGTTTTGGACTTCGGGACCGGTACGGGCATCTTGGCCATATTGGCGGCAAAAATGGGCGCAGCCGCCCCCGTACATGCACTGGATACCAACATCCAAAGCGTTCGCTCCTGTAGAGAAAATGCACTTCTCAACAAAGCAGATCAACAAATCCGTGTCCACCATGCGGGGCCTGCAGCTATCCAAAAAGGCAGGTACGGACTCATCCTGGCCAACATCCACCGCAACGTACTCATAGAAGAGATGGATACAATGGCCCGAGGCCTGGAACCGGGCACAAGTCGTTTGCTGTTGAGCGGTTTCTTTACAACAGATATCCCGGCATTTATAGAAGCCGGCCAAAAAAACAATTTGACCCTATACGAACAAAAAGAAAACGAAGGATGGAGCCTGCTCCACTTCATAAAAACAACATGATTCAAACACTATTTACTTCAAATAACAAACCCACAGAAAAAGAACGAAAAGCAATTGTAGATTTTCTACACACCCATTTAGAAAAATTCAGAGATACAAAAGAAGAAATCAATCGATCCCTTACATACGTATTGCAAGAAACCCCGTCTGCAGGCGGATTTATATTGCAACTAAAGGAGAATACCACTCTTGTATGCGTAGTGGTAGTGGCAAAAACAGGTATGAGTGGTTTTGTACCGGAAAACCTGTTGGTATATATAGCTACCCACAACCAATACAGAGGAAAAGGTATTGGTAAACAAATGATACAAAAAACCATAGAAACGGCCCAAGGAAGTCTGGCTCTTCATGTAGAACCGGACAATCCTGCAAAAGCTCTGTACGAAAGTCTGGGCTTTACAAACAAATATCTGGAAATGAGATATATAAAATAAAAAGATTATGGCAACAATTTCGCTGGACACAGCTAAGCTAAAAGCCAACTTTGAATATCTAGATACTCTATTCAGAAAAGAAAACATTCAGTGGGCTGTCGTATCCAAGCTTCTTTGCAGAAATAAAGAATACATACAAGAACTCCTGAAGTTGGACATCAAACAAATTTGCGACTCCCGGGTCACCAATCTCAAATTGATAAAATCCATACGACCGGATGTTGAAACCATTTACATCAAACCTCCGGCCAAACGATCCATAAAATCCGTAGTGCAATACGCAGACATCAGCATGAATACCCAATTGGAGACCTTGCGTTTGCTTTCAGAAGAAGCTCAGCGGCAGCAGAAAATCCACAAGGTCATCATCATGATCGAATTGGGAGAATTGCGTGAAGGTGTCATGCGCGATGATGTGCTAGACTTTTACGACAAAGTGTTTCGTATGCACCATATTGAAGTAGTTGGATTGGGAGCCAATTTAAGCTGCCTATACGGCATCCTGCCCAACCAGGACAAACTCATTCAATTAAGTCTGTATCAACAATTGATAGAAGCCAAATTCAATAAAAAGATCAAATATGTATCGGGTGGTTCCTCTGTTACCATACCACTCCTGCTCCAAGGATTGTTACCGGAAGGCATCAACCATTTTCGTGTAGGAGAAACGCTCTTCTGTGGTACGGATGTATACCACAATACGACGTTACACAATATGCGTACGGATGTCTTTGTCCTATTTGCACAAATCATAGAATTGATAGAAAAGCCTGTGGTTCCCACAGGAGAAATAGGTACTAACTTGGAAGGAGAAACACCTATTTTTGACGAAACCTTACAGGGTAAAACAAGTTGCAGAGCCCTGATAGATTTAGGGCTACTGGATGTAGACAGAAAACACTTGATGCCGGCAGACACCAATATTACTATTGTGGGAGGCAGCTCGGACATATTTGTCATTGATTTGGGAGACAACGAAAAAGAATATAAAACAGGAGACTCTTTAGAGTTTAAACTAGATTATATGGGTATCTTACGGTTGCTAAACTCTAAATATATAAAAAAATCATTCCGTACTTCGCCATAAACAAATGGTTAAAAAAGTTTTTAAAGCGCTGTTTTATACACTTGTAGCACTCTTTCTTTTAAGCTTGCTTGTGATTGTATTGTACCGCTATGTGCCGATACGCTACACTCCGCTGATGGCCATTCGGAAGGTCGAATACAAACGGAAAAAAGAAAACGTAGTACGTCACCACCATTGGGTCCCCTTGGAACACGTATCTGCACACCTGATCCATGCCGTAGTAGCCTCTGAAGACCAGCGGTTCTTCGAACATAAGGGGTTTGACATGGAAGAAATCAGAAAGGCACGCAGAGAAAACATTACTCGCCGCCTTCCCAGAGGCGCCAGCACCATCACACAACAAACGGCAAAAAACGTATTCCTGTGGCCGGGCCGCTCCTGGGTGCGAAAAGGACTGGAAGCGTACTTCGCCTTCCTGATGGAACGTTTTTGGAGCAAAGAACGAATAATGGAAGTATACCTGAATTCCATAGAAATGGGAAAAGGAATTTACGGGGCCGAGGCCGTTGCACGGCAGCACTTCCACCGACGGGCATCACAACTCACAAAAGCACAAGCTGCTCTGATTGCCGCCACGCTCCCCAATCCTCTGCGATTCAACTCGTCAAACCCCTCGGCTTATGTCCTT
>DUNA01000086.1 GCA_012839605.1 Bacteroidales bacterium | reverse complement strand
TTAAGACCTGACCAATTGCCGCTTCTGTGTGAAGAGATAAGAAGCTACATCACGGAATGTTGTTCACGCAATCCGGGACATCTGGGAGCCAGTCTGGGTACCGTAGAATTGACGGTAGCTCTTCATTACGTATACCATGCGCCTGAAGACAAAATCATTTGGGACGTAGGACACCAAGCGTATACACATAAAATCCTTACAGAACGTAGAGAAGCTTTCCAGAAAAACAGATGTTACAACGGTCCCAGCGGATTTCCACGAATGGATGAAAGCCCTTACGATGCTTTTGGAACGGGACACTCTTCTACTTCCATATCGGCAGCTTTGGGGTATGCAACGGCTGCGGCCATGCGCAAAAGCGGAGAAAAAACAGTAGCTGTCATAGGCGACGGATCCATGACAGCCGGTTTGGCATATGAGGGATTGAACAACGCAGGTGCAGGAGAAACAGATTTGCTCATTGTTCTGAACGACAACAAAATGGCAATCGAACCCAACGTGGGAGGTTTGCACAATTCGTTGCTCAAACTGACCACATCGGCCCGGTACAACAAGCTCAAATCCAAAACGTGGACAGCCCTGGGAGCAGGAGCCATACGTGATGGCGTCCAAAGATTGGTAAAAGCCGGGAAGCGTTTTTTTGTCAAAAACAGCACGTTGTTCCAACCTTTGGGCATTCGATACTTTGGACCTGTAGACGGACACGATGTCATACAGTTGGTAAATACATTCAGACGCCTACAAAAATTAAAAGGCCCCCGATTGCTCCACATACTGACCATCAAAGGAAAAGGATTTCCTCCGGCAGAAAACGACCAAGCCGCCTGGCACGCCCCCGGTTTGTTTGATGTGGAAACAGGCAACAAAATAAGTGCATGTGCGGCAGAAGGTATAACAGATGTGAAGTTCCAAGAAGTTTTTGGACATACGTTATTGGAATTGGCTCGTTCCAACCCGGATATTATAGGTATTACACCGGCTATGCCCAGTGGGTGTTCTCTCAATATCATGATGAAAGAAATGCCGGGACGATGTTTTGACGTAGGCATTGCAGAGCAACATGCCGTCACTTTTTCCGCCGGATTGGCTGCTGCCGGATTCCTCCCCTATTGCAATATTTATTCTTCGTTTATGCAACGTGCTTACGATTCCGTTATCCACGACGTAGCCACTCAAGGACTGAAAGTCGTTTTCTGTTTGGATCGTGGCGGACTTGTGGGAGAAGACGGAGCTACACATCACGGAGCTTTTGATTTGGCTTATTTCAATTGCATACCCAATTTGTTTGTGGCCGCCCCCATGGACGAAGAAGAACTCCGCCACATGCTGTATTCTGCTCAAGACAAAAGATACAAAGCTACCAGCATAAGGTACCCCAGAGGAACGGGAACGGGTATGAAAGATTGGAAAAAACCTTTTGCTTATATTGAACCGGGAAAGGCACGCCTTTTGAACGAAGGAACAGATATAGCCCTCCTAAGCCTGGGAACAGCCGGTATTATGGGAGCAAAAGCCGTTGCTCTAGTAGCTGAAGAAGGCATCAAGGTACAACATTACGACATGCGTTTTCTAAAGCCTATAGACAAAGAAGTGCTGGAATACGTGTCGCAACATTTCAAGAAAATCATTACATTGGAAGACGGTTGTGTCATAGGGGGTTTGCATAGTACAGTATCGGCATTTGTGGCAAGCCACAAAGAAACGACAAGTACTGTAACAGGACTGGGCATACCGGACCGTTTTATACAACACGGTAGCCTGCAACAGCTCTACAAAGAATGTGGGTACGATGTTGAAAGTATTGCTCAAGCGCTCAGAAACTTGGCCTTGTAGTTATTATACTTAGTTATCAGAGCAATTGCACGCTTTTTTTGCTGTTTTTTTTTGGTAGTTACAGGAAATCGTTTATCTTTGCGGCTCCAAAATGCAGGGATGTTTTTTTGCCGATGTAGCTCAGTTGGTCAGAGCAGCTGATTTGTAATCAGCAGGTCGGGGGTTCGAATCCCTCTATCGGCTCCACGTTATTTGACAGAATGTAAGACATTTGGGAGGGTACCAAAGTGGCCAAATGGGGCAGACTGTAAATCTGCTGACGAACGTCTTCGTAGGTTCGAATCCTGCCCCTCCCACCATGCGGAAGTAGCTCAGATGGTAGAGCATCAGCCTTCCAAGCTGAGGGTCGCGAGTTCGAACCTCGTCTTCCGCTCTTTTTGCACCAAAAGCCAGTGTAGCTCAGGGGTAGAGCGCTTCCTTGGTAAGGAAGAGGTCATGAGTTCAAATCTCATCACCGGCTCAGAATTTCATTATCGAGTTATTAAATTATTAACATTATGGCAAAAGAAACCTTTAAAAGGGACAAACCCCACGTTAACATCGGGACCATTGGTCACGTTGACCATGGAAAAACAACTCTGACTGCCGCCATTACACAAGTATTGGCCAAAAGAGGACTGTCAGAACAACGCTCATTTGATTCCATTGATAACGCACCGGAAGAAAAGGAACGCGGTATCACCATCAATACGTCTCACGTAGAATATGAAACAGCAGAACGTCACTATGCACACGTTGACTGCCCGGGTCACGCCGACTATGTAAAAAACATGGTTACGGGTGCAGCCCAAATGGACGGATCCATTTTGGTAGTAGCCGCTACTGACGGTCCCATGCCTCAAACTAACGAGCACGTATTGTTGGCTCGTCAGGTAAACGTTCCCCGTATTGTTGTTTTCTTGAACAAATGCGATATGGTTGACGACGAGGAAATGCTTGACTTGGTAGAACTTGAAGTACGCGATCTTTTATCAAAATACAATTTTGACGGAGACAACGCTCCCGTTATCCGCGGATCGGCATTGGGCGCTCTGAACGGAGAAGAAGAGTGGGAAGACAAAGTCATGGAATTGATGGACAATGTAGACAGCTACATTCCTATCCCCTTGCGTGACAACGAAAAACCGTTCATTCTTCCTGTAGAAGACATTTTCTCCATTACAGGACGTGGTACAGTTGCTACCGGACGTATTGAAACAGGTGTCATCAAAACAGGTGACCAAGTGGAAATTGTAGGTTTGGGCGAAAAACCCAGAACAAGCGTTGTAACAGGTGTGGAAATGTTCCGCAAAATCCTTGACAGAGGAGAAGCCGGTGATAACGTAGGCCTCTTGCTCCGTGGAGTAGATAAAAAAGAAGTGAAACGCGGTCAAGTAATTTGCCGTCCCGGAACCATTACGCCTCACAAACGTTTTTCTGCAGAAATTTACGTGCTGAAAAAAGACGAAGGCGGCCGCCACACACCTTTCCACAACAAATACCGTCCTCAGTTCTTCCTGCGTACATTAGACGTTACCGGTGAAGTACATCTTCCGGAAGGTGTTGAAATGGTTATGCCGGGTGACAACGTTTCCATCAACGTGGAACTGATTTACCCCGTAGCTTTGAACGAAGGACTGCGCTTTGCTATCCGCGAAGGAGGTCGTACAGTTGGTGCAGGTCAAATTACGAAAGTAGGTGAATAACCTAAGCCTGTACTGTATATAGATTTTATCACAGGTTTGGCCTTATAGCTAAACCTGTGTGTTCCAGGGGCATAGTTTAAGGGTAGAATAGCGGTCTCCAAAACCGTTGATGGGCGTTCGAATCGCTCTGCCCCTGCTAATACAGGATGTTACGGTTCTGTATTTATAAATTCAACAACGGGAGAAGCTTCCATCTCCAATGTGTTGCAAACGAACAAAACATGAGCAAAATAGGAACGTATTTTAAAGACTCCTACAACGAACTGGTTCACAAAGTGAGCTGGCCCTCTTGGAGTGAACTGCAAAATAGCGCAATCATAGTAATGGTGGCTTCGGTAATTTTTGCCTTAGTCATTTTTGCCATGGATTTCACTTTTAGAAATTTGATGGAATTTCTCTATAAAGCGTTGTATTAACAATATAATTCAAAATGAGAAATGCCTGAAATTGACAAAAAGTGGTATGTTGTAAGAGCAGCCGGCGGAAAGGAGAGAAAAGCCAAGGAATACATAGAAAACGAGGTTAAACGTCTTAACCTGGAAGATCGTGTAAGCCAAGTCTTAATTCCTACCGAAAAAATCTATCAAGTCAAAAACGGAAAGAAGATAAGCAAAGAGCGCATCTTCTATCCCGGCTACATTTTGATAGAGGTTGACCTAACAGCTGAAATCCAACATATGATCACCAGCCTTCCGCACGTATCGGGATTTCTGGGAGCTGTCAAAGGTGGGGCACCTGTTCCCATCCGTATGCAAGAGATTAACAGAATCCTGGGAAGAGTAGATGAGCAGGCAGAGCGCGAAGAAGAAAACATCACACCTTACCTGGTTGGAGAAGCCGTCAAAGTGATTGACGGTCCTTTCAACGGTTTTATTGGAACTGTTGAAGAGGTCCAAGAGGAAAAGAAAAAATTAAAGGTGATGGTTAAAATCTTTGGCAGGAGAACATTGCTTGAGCTAAGTTTTGTTCAGGTTGAAAAAGAATAATTAAGCAATCATTATGGCTAAAGAAATTGCCGGATTAATCAAATTACAGATTAAAGGCGGTGCTGCAAACCCTTCTCCCCCGGTAGGTCCGGCTCTGGGTTCCAAGGGTGTAAACATAATGGACTTCTGCAAGCGCTTTAATGCGCAAACGCAGGATAGAGCCGGTAAGGTATTACCGGTAATCATTACCGTTTACAGCGATAAATCGTTTTCATTTATCGTTAAACAGCCCCCTATTGCTGTTCAATTGAAAGAAGCTGCTAAAATAGAGTTGGGTTCTCCGGAACCGAATAGAAAGAAAGTAGCTTCCGTTACCTGGAATCAGGTTCGTGCCATTGCAGAAACTAAGATGGAAGATATGAATGCTTTCACACTCAAATCTGCCATGAGCATGGTAGCCGGTACCGCACGCAGTATGGGTATAACCGTACGCGGTAAATTCCCGGAAGATGTTAATTAAACTTCTATGTAGAAATGAGTAAACCAACTAAAAATCAAAAAGTAGTATACGCCAAGGTGGATCCTGACAAGCAATACAAGCTATCAGAAGCTTGTGAACTTGTAGGACAAACCAGCTTTACCAAGTTTGATGCTTCGGTAGAAATGGCCATACGTTTGGGTGTTGACCCCAGAAGGGCAAACCAAATGGTACGTGGCGTAGTGACTCTTCCGCATGGAACAGGAAAAGAAGTTCGAGTACTGGCACTTTGTACCCCCGACAAAGAAGAGGAGGCCAAAAGTGCCGGAGCAGACTACGTAGGTCTTGATGAATACATAGAGAAAATCAAAAAGGGCTGGACAGATGTGGATGTTATCATCTGTACGCCATCCGTTATGGCAAAAATTGGTCCTATTGGTCGTATCCTGGGTCCTCGCGGGTTGATGCCCAACCCCAAATCAGGGACAGTTACTATGGATATAGGAAAAGCCATTGAAGAAGTGAAAGCCGGTAAAATTGACTTTAAAGTTGATAAAACAGGTATTATTCACGCCGCTATTGGCAAAGTTTCCTTTACTCCAAAAATGCTTCTGGAGAACGCTCAGGAATTTCTCAGTACCGTTATTAAATTAAAACCTCAGGCGCTCAAAGGAACATACGTTCGGAGCATCTACCTGTCCTCTACCATGGGGCCGGGTATTGCAGTAGAAACCAGATCCGGGACAGCCGCTGAATAAGATTTAGTACTATGAAGAAAGAAGATAAAGGACTTATTGTAGATGGTTTGATAGCTCAGTTTGAAGCAACCCCGGATTTCTATCTTGTCAATATAGAAGGACTCAATGCCAAAAAGACGTCCGACCTAAGGCGCGAATGCTTTACCCAAGATATCAAATTGGTAGTTGTCAAAAACACGCTGCTCAAACGTGCGCTGGAACAAAAAGCAGCTCCTGAAATGGATCTGCTGTTCCCCATATTGGAAGGCCCCACGGCCATTATGTTTACAGAGAACGTCAATGCCCCCGCCAAACTCATAAAAAGCTTTGGCAAACAACACGGAAAACCCGTATTAAAAGGAGCATTTGTTCAGGAAGGTGCCTATGTGGGAGAAGACCAACTGGAAACACTCCTCCATATCAAGTCTCGCGAAGAATTGATTGGAGATATTGCAGGACTCATCCTGTCACCCGCACAGAGACTTGTAGGTGCCATCCAAATGGCAGGTAGCAATATGGCCGGTATTGTGAAAACACTGGCAGAACGTGAATAATTGAAACATTAAGAAAACAAAATTTTAACTATAACAATCATGGCAGAATTGAAACAAATGGCAGAAGCCATTGCTAATCTTACCATTAAAGAAGCTATCGAATTAGCAAACATCCTCAAAGACGAATACGGAATTGAACCGGCTGCAGCCGCAGTAGCCGCCGTTGCCGCTCCCTCGGCAGACGGACCTGCAGCAGAAGCTGAACAAACACAATTTGATGTCATACTTGTATCTGCCGGTCAGGCAAAATTGCAAGTCATTAAGGCAGTAAAAGAAATCACAGGCTTGGGCTTGAAAGAGTCAAAAGAATTGGTTGACCAAGCTCCCAAACCTTTGAAAGAGAAAACAAGCAAAGCTGAAGCTGAGCAAATAAAATCACAAATTGAAGACGCCGGCGGAGAAGTTGAAATTAAATAAACCCTCTTCCCGCACAGGCCGGGAGCGCACCAGGTTTAGGACCCCTTTGGGGTTCTAAGCCTTTTTGTCGTTAATACGTTTATTTTCAACTAATCCATCAGAAATGTCGCAAAAAGCAAATACACAGCGAATTAGCTTCGCAAAATCAAAAACCCTCCTAGACCATCCGGATTTCTTGGAGGTGCAACTTAAGTCATTTCAGGATTTCTTCTTACTGGAAACAACGCAAGAAAATCGTAAAGATGAAGGGTTGTACAAAGTGTTTCAGGAAAATTTTCCCATTACAGACACAAGGAACAACTTTGTACTTGAATTCATCGACTATTTCATAGACCCTCCTCGTTATTCCATAGAAGAATGCCTGGACAGGGGCCTGACATTCAGTGTCCCGCTAAAAGCCAAGCTCAAACTGTACTGTACAGACGAAGAGCACGAAGACTTTGAAACGGTCATCCAGGATGTGTACCTTGGAACCATTCCTTACATGACTCCGCGCGGTACTTTTGTTATCAACGGATCTGAGCGCATAGTCGTCTCTCAGCTTCACCGTTCACCGGGCGTATTTTTTGGTCAAAGCATTCACACAAACGGTACAAAACTGTATTCTGCACGTATTATCCCATTTAAAGGATCCTGGATAGAATTTGCAACGGACATCAACAACGTGATGTACGCATATATTGATAGGAAGAAGAAGTTACCTGTCACTACATTGCTTAGAGCCATTGGATTTGAGAGCGATAAAGACATCCTGGAAATTTTTGGTCTGGCCAATGAGGTCAAGGTTACAAAGACAGGCCTCAAAAGAAACATGGGTAGGCAATTGGCCGCTCGTGTACTCAAATCCTGGATAGAAGACTTTGTTGACGAAGATACCGGAGAAGTAGTTTCTGTAGAACGTAACGAAATTGTATTGGACAGAAACACCATCCTGGAAGAAGATCACATAGACCTGATTATAGATTCAGGTGCCGCTACTATTTTGCTTCACAAAGAAGAAGCACATGTGGGAGATTACGCAATCATCCACAACACATTACAAAAAGACCCCTGCAATTCGGCCAAAGAAGCCGTTATCTATATCTACAGACAGTTGCGTAATTCGGAACCGCCTGATGAAGCAACAGCCAACGACGTGATAGACAAGTTGTTCTTCTCGTCCAAACGGTACGACTTGGGTGAGGTAGGACGTTACCGCCTAAACCGCAAGTTGGGACTGACCACGTCTGCAGATACCAGGGTGTTGACAAAAGAAGACATCATAGCCATCATCAGCCACTTGGTACAGCTGATCAACTCCAAGGCTATTGTAGATGATATAGACCATTTGAGCAACCGTCGTATAAGAACGGTTGGAGAACAATTGGCCAACCAATTTAGTGTGGGACTTTCCAGAATGGCAAGAACCATACGTGAAAGAATGAACGTGCGGGACAACGAAGTCTTTACCCCCGTTGACCTGATCAACGCCAAGACGTTGTCCTCTGTCATCAATTCGTTCTTTGGGACTTCTCAATTGTCCCAATTTATGGACCAAACAAACCCGCTGGCAGAAATGACCCACAAACGGCGTCTGTCTGCATTGGGACCGGGCGGTCTCTCCAGAGACAGAGCAGGTTTTGAAGTACGTGACGTACACTATACCCACTACGGAAGATTGTGTCCCATAGAAACTCCTGAAGGTCCCAACATCGGCCTGATCTCTTCTTTGTGTGTGTACGCCCGCATCAACGACCTGGGCTTTATTGAAACACCTTATAGGAAAGTAGCAAACGGTTGCGTAGACCTTTCCAACAAAGGATGTATTTATATGAGTGCCGAGGAAGAAGAAGAACGTATGGTGGCACAAGCCAACGTCAACTTGGATAACCAAGGAAACATACTGGACGAACGCATCAAATGCCGTTACGAGGCCGACTACCCGGTTGTATCAAAAGAAGAGGTACACTTGATGGACGTAGCACCCAACCAGATTGCTTCCATTGCGGCTTCCCTCATTCCTTTCTTGGAACACGACGATGCCAACCGCGCTCTTATGGGTTCCAACATGATGCGCCAGGCAGTACCTCTTGTTCAACAAGAAGCACCTATTGTAGGCACGGGTTTGGAAGATACCGTTGTCAGAGACAGCAGGACACAGATTACGGCAGAAGGCAAAGGAGAAGTGGTATACGTAGACGCCAACGAAATCCATATTCGTTACGAAATGAGTGAGGATGAGCGGTTTGTCAGCTTCCAGCCGGAAGTGACCGTATACAAATTGCCTATATACAGGAAAACAAACCAGAATACTTCCGTCAATTTGAAGCCTATCGTAAGAAAAGGGCAAAAAGTAACGAAAAACCAAATTCTCACAGACGGGTACGGAACCAAAAACGGAGAATTGGCTTTGGGACGCAACTTGAAAGTAGCTTTCATGCCTTGGAAAGGATACAACTTTGAAGACGCCATTGTGCTGTCTGAAAGGCTGTTGCGTGAGGACATCTTTACTTCCATTCACGTAGATGAATACATTATGGAAGTACGCGATACAAAACGCGGAATGGAGGAGCTGACAAGCGATATCCCCAACGTGTCTGAAGAAGCCACAAAAGATTTGGATGAAAACGGAATCATCCGCATTGGTGCCTATGTAGAACCGGGAGACATCCTCATTGGAAAGATCACTCCCAAGGGAGAAAGCGACCCGTCACCGGAAGAAAAATTGCTACGAGCTATTTTTGGTGATAAAGCAGGCGACGTAAAAGATGCATCGCTGAAAGCATCTCCTTCGCTGTACGGTACTGTGATAGACAAACGTCTTTTCTCCAGAGTCATCAAGGACAGATCAAAAAAATCAAGACCTGTAACGAAGGTTCAATTGCAGCAAGCAGACGAACGTTACAAAAAACGTTTTGACGATCTGAAAGATCTCTTCGTGGACAAATTGGAAGTGCTGCTTAAAGGGAAAACCTCTGCCGGCATTACGAATTTGTACGGTGAACCGGCTGTGGAAAAAGAAGTGAAGTTCACGAGAGAACTCTTGAACGACATCAATTACGAAAACATCAACCCCACCAAGTGGACGAAAGACAAACAAACAAACAACAAGATTAAAAAGCTCATAAGCAATTACTTGTTAAGTTATAAAGAGCTGGATGCAGAACTCAAACGAGTGAAGTACAGCTTGACCATTGGTGACGAACTGCCTACCGGCATTATGCAATTGGCAAAAGTATATATTGCCAAGAAACGTAAAATCCGCGTGGGTGATAAAATGGCAGGACGCCATGGAAACAAAGGCATTGTTGCCAAGGTGGTCCGTGACGAAGAAATGCCCTTCTTGGACGACGGCTCCATTGTAGACATTGTCCTCAACCCGTTGGGTGTACCTTCGCGGATGAACTTGGGGCAAATCTATGAAACAGTCCTTGGATGGGCCGGTCAAGAATTGGGCTTCAATTTTTCCTCACCCATTTTTGACGGAGCATCGTTAGAAGAGATTACTAAATATACAGACAAAGCCAAAATCCCAAAATACGGCAAAACAAACCTTCGCGACGGAGGTACCGGCGAATATTTTGACCAATCGGCCACAGTAGGCATTATTTATATGCTGAAATTGGGTCACATGGTTGACGACAAAATGCACGCCCGCTCCATAGGCCCGTATTCCCTCATTACCCAGCAACCATTGGGTGGAAAAGCCCAATTTGGAGGACAACGTTTTGGAGAAATGGAAGTCTGGGCATTGGAGGCTTTTGGAGCCGCCAATATTCTTCAGGAAATCCTGACCGTAAAATCGGACGACGTGACGGGACGCTCACGTGCTTACGAAGCTATAGTCAAAGGAGATCCCATGCCCAAACCGGGCATTCCGGAATCCTTGAACGTATTGCTTCATGAATTACGCGGTCTGGGACTAAGTGTTAACCTGAAATAAAAAACAAACTATGGCTTATAAAAAAGACAGCAAGTTAAGAAGCGATTTCAAACAAATCACTATAGGTCTGACTTCCCCGGAGCAGATTTTGGCTACGTCTCATGGAGAGGTGTTGAAGCCGGAAACTGTCAACTATCGTACCTACAAACCGGAACGTGATGGTTTGTTCTGCGAGCGTATCTTTGGGCCTTCAAAAGATTACGAATGCCATTGTGGAAAATACAAACGCATTCGTTACCGCGGTATCACATGTGATCGTTGCGGTGTTGAAGTGACAGAGAAAAAAGTTCGCCGGGAGCGTATAGGTCACATTTCATTGGTAGTACCTGTTGCGCACATCTGGTTCTTCCGTTCCACACCCAACAAAATAGGTTACCTGTTGGGTATTCCCGGAAAGAAACTAGAGACAATCATATATTACGAACGGTACGTAGTTATTCAGCCGGGAATCACAGAGGAAGACGGCATCCAACAAATGGACTTCTTGACGGAAGAAGAGTACTTGAATATTTTGGACGCTCTTCCCAAAGAAAACCAACTGTTGGACGACGAGGATCCCAACAAATTCATTGCAGATATGGGAGCCGAGGCCATCTACAAGCTCCTGACACGTCTGGATTTGGATCAGCTCTCCTACGACCTGAGGGACAAGGCAGACAACGAAACATCGCAGCAACGCAGAGCAGATGCGCTGAAAAGATTGAATATCATAGAAGCGTTCCGCGAATCGGCAGACATCAACAAACCGGAATGGATGATCATGAAGGTAGTACCGGTGATTCCGCCCGATTTGAGACCGCTCGTACCCTTGGACGGTGGCCGATTTGCTACCTCGGACCTGAACGATTTGTACCGCCGAGTCATTATCAGAAACAACCGCCTGAAGCGCCTGATTGAAATCAAGGCTCCGGAAGTCATTCTGAGGAACGAAAAAAGGATGCTTCAAGAATCCGTTGACTCCCTGTTTGACAACTCCAGAAAATCAAGTGCCGTTAAAACAGAAGGCAACAGGGCCCTTAAATCCCTGTCTGACAGCTTGAAAGGAAAACAAGGACGGTTCCGTCAAAACCTCCTGGGAAAACGGGTGGACTATTCGGCGCGTTCCGTTATTGTGGTAGGACCGGAATTGAGCATGAACGAATGCGGAATCCCCAAAGATATGGCAGCCGAACTGTACAAACCTTTTATCATCAGAAAACTGATTGAAAGAGGTATTGTGAAGACGGTAAAATCTGCCAAAAAAATAGTAGACCGCAAAGATCCCATGATTTGGGACATCTTGGAAAATGTCATGAAAGGACATCCTGTTTTGTTAAACAGGGCTCCTACCCTGCACCGTCTGGGTATCCAAGCTTTCCAACCCAAATTGATTGAAGGAAAGGCCATCCAATTGCACCCGTTGGCTTGTACGGCTTTTAACGCAGACTTTGACGGAGACCAGATGGCTGTTCACTTGCCGCTTGGCAACGCCGCCATTCTGGAAGCCCAACTGCTTATGCTGGGTTCACACAACATTTTGAACCCCGCTAACGGTGCCCCCATTACCGTTCCCTCGCAAGACATGGTCTTGGGACTGTATTACAGCACCAAGTTGCGCAACAACGCCAAAGGGGAAGGCATGACGTTCTACAGTCCGGAAGAAGTCATCATAGCCTACAACGAAAAGGTGATAGACATGCACGCACGCATCAAATTGCGTCTGCACAATACAACCGTACGCAGCCTGAAAGATGAAAACAACCCTTCGCGCGGTTCCGTTATTTACAAAACAGATGCCGCAAAAGGAAATCATATCATAGAAACATCTGTGGGTCGTGTACTGTTTAACCAAGTAGTACCCAAAGAAGTAGGGTTTATTAACGAACTGTTGACCAAGAGAACCCTACGCGATATCATCAACTTGATTCTAAAAACCACAGGTGTCGCCCAAACGGTAAAATTCCTGGACAGCATCAAAGACATAGGGTACGACATGGCTTACAAAGGAGGTTTGTCCTTCAACCTGGACGACGTGATTGTTCCGGAAGCCAAAGCCCAATTGATTGATAATGGATACCAGAAAGTAGAAACGGTAACGGAAAACTACAACATGGGTCTTTTGGCCAACAACGAACGGTACAACCAAATCATTGACATTTGGTCTACCGTCAACGTTCGCCTGACAGACATCCTGGAAAAAGAATTGAAAGAAGACAAAGAAGGGTTCAACCCCATTTACATGATGTTGGACTCGGGAGCTCGTGGTTCAAAAGCTCAAATTCGTCAGCTCTCCGGTATGCGTGGTTTGATGAACAAACCGCAAAAATCGGGAGCCACAAGTGCAGAAATCATTGAGAACCCCATTTTGGCCAACTTGCAAGAGGGACTCTCTGTTCTGGAGTATTTCATCTCTACACACGGAGCTCGTAAAGGTCTGGCAGACACGGCCCTTAAAACGGCCGACGCCGGTTACCTGACAAGGCGTCTAGTAGACGTATCGCACGATGTCATCATTACAGAAGAAGACTGCGGAACGCTCAGAGGCTTGGTAGCCACTGCCATCAAAAACAAAGACCAAGTTGTGGAATCGCTCCACGACAGAATCTTGGGACGTACCAGTGTGCACGACGTACACGACCCGCTTACCGGAAACTTGATCATAGAATCCGGAGAAGAGATTACGGAAGACATTGCGGAAACCATAGCAAGTTTGCCCATAGAACAAGTGGAAATACGAAGCGTATTGACATGCGAATCAGGCAAAGGCGTTTGTGCAAAATGTTACGGAAGGAACTTGGCTACGGGAAGACACGTAGAAAGAGGAGAGGCAGTAGGTGTGATAGCCGCACAATCCATTGGAGAACCGGGTACACAGCTCACCTTGCGTACGTTCCACGAAGGAGGTACCGCCTCTACCATCAGTTCTGAAAACTCCATCGTAGCCCGCTACAACGGAATATTGGAAATTGACGAATTGCGTACTCTGGAAAAAGTATCTTCCACCGGTGAAAAAACCACACTGGTAATAGGTCGTACGGCAGAAATGCGCATAGTGGACAGCAATACCCACATTGTGCTTTCTACATACAATATCCCGTACGGAGCCACCTTGTATTTCAAACCGGGAGATGCAGTCAAAGAAAAAGACGTCATTTGTGAATGGGATTCCTACAACGCAGTTACCATTGCAGAATTTGACGGTACCGTTTCCTTTGACAGCCTTATTGAAGGAGTTACCTACCGGGAAGAAGCCACAGACGAATTTTCGCAACACCGCGATAAGGTCATTATTGAAAGCCGAGACAAGTCACGCAACCCCACCCTTAGGATCATGATGGGCAAAGAAGAGAAGAAGCAGTACAACCTGCCGGTGGGTGCCCATATTATGGTCAGTGAAAAACAACAAGTCAAAGCCGGTGATATCCTTGTAAAAATTCCTCGTGCCATTGGCAAATCGGGAGACATCACAGGAGGTCTTCCCAGGGTTACGGAATTGTTTGAAGCACGGAATCCTTCCAACCCTGCCGTAGTTTCAGCCATTGACGGGGAAATACAAATGGGCAAGATCAAGAGGGGCAACAGAGAAATCATTGTTCGCGCCAAGACAGGAGAAGAAAAGAAATACCTGGTTCCCTTGTCCAAACAAATTCTTGTACAAGAAAACGACTACGTACGAGCCGGAATGTCCTTGTCCGAAGGCGCCATTTCTCCTACAGATATTCTTCAGATTCAAGGACCTACAAAGGTTCAAGAATACATTGTCAACGAAATCCAAAGCGTCTACCGCAACCAGGGCGTGAAAATCAACGACAAGCACTTTGAAGTCATTGTTCGTCAAATGATGCGCAAGGTAGAAATTGTAGACCCGGGAGATACTCGTTTCTTACCGGAACAATTGGTGGACAAATGGGATTTCATGCAAGAAAACGATATCATTTATGACAAGAAAGTGATAAAAGACCCGGGTGATTCGGAAGAACTTCGCAAAGGTCAAATTATCACAGTACGCAGATTGCGGGATGAAAATTCTTCCTTAAAACGCAGAGACTTGAAACCCGTTGTTGCCCGGGATGCACTTCCGGCCACTTCCAATCAAATTCTGCAAGGAATTACCCGCGCCGCACTCAGGACAACCAGCTTTATGTCTGCCGCATCGTTCCAGGAAACCACAAAAGTGCTGTCAGAAGCCGCCATTTTTGGCAAGACAGACACACTGGAAGGATTGAAAGAAAACGTTATTTGCGGACATTTGATTCCTGCCGGTACCGGACTGAGAGAGTACGAAGACATCTTGGTTGCCTCTATGTCTGAATACAATAAAATGGTGGAAGAACGTACATTACCCAAGAAATAATGGAACCTTTCATATTTTAAGAAATAAGGGCAAAATGCCCTTATTTTTTTATATCTTTGCTGATTAAACTTTTAAATAATTATCATATTATCTATGCCGCATAAAGTAATAGATGTTCAGGATGTTGTCATTCGCTTTTCCGGTGACTCCGGAGACGGAATGCAATTGACAGGCTCCCTCTTTGCAGACACAGCAGCCTTTTTTGGAAATGACATAACAACATTTCCCGATTTCCCTGCCGAGATTAGGGCCCCTCAGGGCACTTTATCAGGAGTTTCAGGGTACCAAGTCCACATTGGAAGCAGTGCCGTATACACCCCGGGTGATTACTGCGACGTGCTGGTGGCCATGAATCCGGCCGCCTTAAAATCCAACGTCAAATGGCTTAAGCCAAACGCTACCATTATTGTGGATATAGACACTTTTGATGAAAAAGGACTACAAAAAGCAGGTTTTAAAACAGACAATGCTTTTGAAGAACTCAACATCAAACACCACAATCTTGTTACACCCCCCATCACCACACTTACAAAAGAAAGTGCCAACATGTTGGGTCTGGATGCCAAACAAGGACTCCGGTGTAAAAACATGTTTGCTCTAGGTATATGTTACTACATGTACAATATGTCTATGGAGCATACAGAACATTTTATCAAAACCAAATTTTTCAAAACTCCGGCCCTCGTTGATATGAACTTGAGGGTCCTCAAAGACGGATACAATTACGCCGGAAATGTTGAGGCTATTGCAGACACATACATTGTTAAGCCTGCTAAGCAAACACCGGGCGTTTACCGTAACATCAACGGAAATACAGCCATTGCCTGGGGCTTGATGGCTGCCTCGGAAAAATCGGGAAGACCGCTCTTCTGCGGGTCTTACCCCATTACACCGGCCACAGGTATATTGGAAGAATTGGCTATTCACAAATATTTGGGTGTCAAAACACTCCAATGTGAAGACGAAATTGCCGGTATCTGTACCGCCATTGGCGCCTCTTACGCAGGATCGCTAGCCGTAACCACTACTTCGGGCCCCGGTTTGTCACTCAAATCGGAAGCTTTGGGTTTGGCCGTTATTACAGAACTTCCGTTAGTGGTCGTGAACGTACAACGCGGAGGCCCTTCCACAGGTATCCCCACCAAAACAGAACAAGCAGACCTCAACCAAGCCTTATACGGCAGAAACGGCGAATGTCCCGTAGCCATTATTGCTCCCAATTCTCCGTCCCATTGCTTTGAAGCCGCGTTCTACGCAGCCAAATACGCTTTAGAACATATGATGCCTGTCATCGTTCTCTCGGAAGGATTTTTAGGCAACGGTTCAGAACCATGGAGAATCCCGGATATGAACGATTTTCCAACCATCAATCCGCCTCTGGTAGATGCATTGGATGAAGACGAACCGTATTTCTATCCTTTCCGCAGAGACCCGGAAACGTTGGCACGCAGATGGGCATTGCCGGGCACACCTAACCTGGAACACAGAGTAGGTGGCTTGGAGAAAAACCACCAAGGAGCCGTTTCTTCAGATCCGCTTGTACACGAACAAATGGTACGTGAAAGAGAAGAAAAAATACAACGCTTGGCCCATAAGATACCCCCGCTGGAAGTTGTGGGAGAACAAGAAGGAGACATTTTGATGGTCAGCTGGGGAGGCACCTACGGACACATGTTGAGCGCAGAAAGCCAATTGAGAGAACAAGGCACCAAAGTAGGTCTGGCTCATTTTGATTACATCAATCCCCTGCCGCTAAACACAGAAGACGTGTTGAAACGCTTTAAGAAAATCATAGTATTTGAACTGAACAGCGGCCACTTTGCAAATTACTTGAGGGCCAAATTCCCTCAGTTCCAATATTTGCAGTATAATAAAATACAGGGACAACCCTTTATTGTAACAGAAATTGTAGAAGCCATTAACAACATAGCAAAATGAAATTTACACCTCAAGATTTCAAGTCGGACCAAGAAGTAAAGTGGTGTCCCGGTTGTGGAGACCACGCCGTATTGGCCTCTATCCAACGTGCACTTCCGGAAATTAGTGAAGAACTGGGTTACTCCCGGGAAAGATATGTTTTTGTTTCCGGAATTGGCTGCTCATCGCGTTTTCCTTATTACATGAAAACATACGGATTCCATGGTATTCATGGCCGTGCGGCCGCCATAGCCACCGGTATGAAAGTAGCCAATCCCACCCTTTCCATTTGGGAAATGACAGGTGACGGAGACTCCTTGGCTATTGGTGGAAACCACTTGATTCATGCCATACGCAGAAATATCGATATCAACATAGTACTTTTTAACAACAAAATTTACGGACTGACCAAAGGACAATACTCACCCACCTCTAAATGGGGTTCCATTACCAGAACCTCACCTTACGGAACGGTTGAGCACCCCTTTAACCCGGGGGCCTTGGCCATGGGAGCACGCGGCACCTTTTTTGCTCGGACTTTAGACATGGAATTGAAACTCACGAGCGATATCATGGTAGAAGCCGCCCGGCACGACGGCACGGCTCTGGTAGAAGTACTTCAAAACTGCGTCATTTTCAATGACAAAACACACGCTGTCATCACAGACAGAGCGTTCAGAGCAGACCGCACCATTGTATTGCGTCATGGAGAACCTATGGTTTATGGAAAAGACAACAACAAAGGCCTTGTTTTGGACGGACTCAAATTGAAATCTGTCACCATAGGAGAAGACGGAGTTACTTTAGACGATATATTGGTGCACAATGCAGAAGAAGAAAACCACGGAGTACATATGATGCTTTGTGAAATGCAATGGCCGGAACTTCCCGTTGCCTTAGGAGTCATACGCAGAGTCAAAGACCGTACGTACGACGACATGGTACGTGACCAGCTCACAGAAGTAGCCAACAAATCGCAAATCCGCTGTATGAACGATATGCTCAGAAGCGGCGACACATGGGTGGTAGAATAAACAAACCTATTACAGTACACATATATTAACATAACAAACACTTAATTTTTTTTAGCACATGAAAGCAAAAGAAGTAATGGAGCGCCTACAAAAAAAGTATGGGCACGAGAAGGAATATCTACAAGCCGTTCACGAAGTGTTGGAAAGTATTGAAGAAGTATACAACCAACACCCCGAGTTTAAAGAAGCAAACATCGTGGACCGCATTGTGGAACCGGACAGGATCTTTACCTTCAGGGTTACCTGGGTAAACGACAAAGGAGAAGTAGAAGTGAATACCGGTTACCGCGTACAGTATAACAATGCCATTGGTGCATACAAGGGTGGTATTCGTTTTCACCCTTCAGTAAACCCCTCCACACTCAAATTTTTGGGATTTGAGCAAACCTTCAAAAACGCACTGACATCGCTACCTATGGGTGGTGGAAAAGGTGGAGCAGACTTGGATCCCCGTGGTCGTTCAGCCAACGAAATGATGCGTTTTGCCCAAGCGTATATGCAAGAATTGTGGAGACACTTAGGCCCCTACACAGACGTTCCCGCCGGAGATATTGGCGTAGGTAAAAGAGAAGTTGGTTACATGTACGGCATGTACAAAAAATTGGCCCAAGAGCATACCGGTACCTTTACAGGCAAAGGCCTTACATGGGGAGGTTCCTTGATCCGTCCCGAGGCAACCGGTTACGGAGCCGTTTACTTTGTAGAGCACATGCTCCAGGCTGTAAACCAAGATATCAAAGACAAAACCGTAGCCATCTCGGGCTTTGGTAACGTAGCTTGGGGTGCCGCTCAAAAAGCCACCGAACTGGGAGCCAAAGTAGTGACCATTTCGGGACCCGACGGATACATCTACGACGCAGAAGGCATGAATGAAGAGAAGATTGCTTACATGCTGGAACTGCGTGCTAGCGGCAACGACATCGTAGCTCCTTACGCAGAGAAATTCCCCGGTGCTGTATTCCACGCAGGCAAAAAACCTTGGGAAGTAAAAGTGGACATTGCCATGCCTTGTGCTATTCAAAACGAACTGAACGGAGACGACGCAGCCAAGCTCGTAGCCAACAACGTATTTATGGTAGCTGAAGTTTCTAATATGGGATGTACCCCCGAGGCCATTGAAACATTCCAGAAAGCAGGCGTCAACTTTGCACCCGGTAAAGCCGTCAACGCCGGTGGTGTTGCCACTTCCGGACTGGAAATGAGTCAAAACGCCACGCACCTTAGCTGGACAGAGGCAGAAGTAGATGCCAAACTGCACCAGATCATGTCGAGTATCCACGCAGCTTGTGTCCAATACGGCAAGCAAGAAGACGGATACATCAACTACGTAAAAGGCGCCAACATTGCAGGGTTTATGAAAGTAGCCCGCGCCATGCTGGAACAAGGAGTAATCTAATTATGTACCAACTGGGCCTAGATTTTGGTTCCACGTTAACTAAAATGGCTCTCATACAGCCCGGAGGAAAAGACACCCCTTTTCCCCGGGCTGTTTTTAAATACAAGACGAACGACAATGCAGAAGACTTCTACAAAGCATTGGAAGCCTTTCTGCAAAAAGAACAAATCTCTCCCAACTCCATCCAAAGAATATCGGCTACCGGTACACATTCCCATTTGGTCAAAGACACCCTTTTTGGAGTACCTGTACATATTGTTCCTGAAGTCACTTCTATTGGCAAAGGCGGCCTGACTTTGTCGGGCTTGGATCGAGCGTTGATTGTCAACATGGGAACAGGTACTACGTATGTAGATGCCACAGGAGCTGAATTCCGTCATTTGTGTGGAACGGGTGTAGGAGGCGGCACGCTCACCGGTTTGGGAAAATCCATTTTGGGAACGGGTTCCGTCAGAGACATTGTCCGCTTGGCTTCTCACGGGCGTTTGAACCGCGTAGATTTACTTATTGGAGACATAACGGAACAAGAACTTGAATTTTTGCCCCCCAATTTGACGGCTTCCAATTTCGGAAAATTGGCGCATCCTCTCTATGCAAACCAAGCCAAAGATGCCACAAAAGAAGATTTGGCCATAGCTCTCATAAACCTTGTTTTGCAAGTGATAGGCAGTATGGCCGTTATGGTTTGTAAAAGCTGCAACAAGAAACACGTGGTATTTGTGGGAACACTTACGCGTATACCACAGATAGAAAAAATTTATTCCATCTTCTCAAAAGTATACGATCTCCACTTTATTGTTCCTCCCTTTGCCGTATACGGTACAGCACTGGGAAGCATATTGGCCTTAGGGGAAGACGTATAATACAAGTCTTCTTCTTTAGAAATCCCGGGTTCTGCCAACCATCCTTTTTCAGAGAGCAAATATTGCACGCGTTGTGCCACAGCCGGCGCCGGATCCACTATCGTTACATCCGCTCCTGCTATGTCTTGTATGACCGGAACCAAAAAAGGATAATGCGTGCAACCCAATACCAGATGATCTACTCCCTGACGCAACATGGGTTCAAGAACTTTTTTCACCATTTCACGCGTCTGCGGAGTATCATAAGCCCCCTCTTCCACGGCTTGCACCCAACCGTCACCCGGTTGTTCAATCACTCTTACAGGTCCCGCAAAAGCTGCCAAAGTGTTGTTGTACAACGGTCCTTTGAACGTACCTCGCGTGGCCAACACACCCACTACTCCACTCTTGGTATGCAAAATAGCCGGTTTGACGGCAGGTTCCATACCTACAATGGGGACGTGTGGAAATTGAGCACGCAACGTTTTGATAGCTGCCGCCGTAGCCGTATTGCAAGCGACCACAATCAATTTGCAACCTTGGTCCAAGAGAAAACGCGTGATCAGAATACTTCTTTCTTGAATAATATCAATAGATTTTGTCCCGTAGGGACACCACGCCGTATCTGCAACATAAATAAGGCGCTCCCATGGTAGAAGCGCCTGAATACGTGCATGAACAGACAAGCCTCCTATACCGGAATCCCATATTCCTATGGCTGCCTTGTTCATAAATGCCTAATTATTCTTCCATGCCCGGCAATTGCGTAGGAGCTACTTTTTCTGCCGGAATACCCAATACGGTTTTTGCCAAAGGAAGTACGTCCACACTGGAATTTTCATCAAAATAGATTACAGCACCTGCAGACAAATCAAACACAAAAGCAAAACCTTGTTCTTTAGCTACTTTTTCAATGGCCTCGTTTGCTTTTTGGAAAACAGGAGAAAACAAAATTTGTTGCATCTGTTGGTATTCCTGTTGTGCACCCTGACTGAACTGCTCAAGACGTTGTTGCAACTCTATCAGCTCACGTTGCTTTGATTCCAATACAGCTGCCGACCACGTAGCTTGCCTTTGTTGATAGGTATTGTATTTTGTTTGGTATTCCTGTTGCATTTCTGCAATAGTATCCTCCAATTCTTGTGTGTAGTTTTGCAATTTTATAAGGGCAGAATCTCTTTCCGGCATAAGGCCTATCAGTTCTTGAGTGTTGATGTGCCCAAATTTCAAAGTTTGTGCAAAGGCCGAGCCCAGAACACAAGTCAGTAAAACAAGGAGGGTAGAAAAACGTTTCATAAAGTTTTGGTTTATATAGATTACAAATGTACAAAATAATTACTTGACAAGATGTAATCTTTCTATTACCAGATTACTTATGTCAATAACAGATGCATAATGGACAATACCCATACCGGAAGACACATCCAGCACCAGGCTGTATCCGTGCACCTGTGCCACATAGTTTATGGCTTGTTGCAATTTGTCCTGAACGGGCTGAAATATAGCCATAGAAGCCTTGGCCATAGCCCCCTCTTGCCCAAAATACTGTTCCTGCAATTCTTTAACCTCTTTTTCACGATCAATAATCTGCTGTTCTCTGATCTTTCTTTGTTGAGAGTTCAGCGTGTTTTTGTCGTTTTGGTATTTTTGGAACATGTGCTCAAGAAGGTCGTATTCTTTTTGCAGTTTTTGGGTATACTGCTCCTGCAACTTCGAAATCTGTTCCTGCGCTACCGTATATTCGGGCAATGCTTCTAAAATTTTCTCCGAATCAACTACGGCATATTTTTGTGCCCAGACATTTCCCGCCATCAGGAGTATTCCCAAGAAGAAAACTATTCTTTTCATAACATTCAATTTAAAAAGTTTGTCCAATCATAAAGTGGAAGTTTGAACCGCCTTTGGTTCCACTGAAATCTGTGTCAAAGCCATAACCCCAATCAATTCCCAACAGACCAATCATGGGCAAAAATACTCTTACGCCCACTCCGGCGGCCCGTTTGATGGAAAAAGGATTGAAGTCACGAATATCGCTCCAACAATTGCCCCCTTCAACGAATAAAAGGGCGTAAATGGTAGATTGCGGTTGGAGAATAACAGGATAACGCAATTCTACCGTATAGCGGGTATATACACGACCCGTATACGCATCGTTCTCTGTGGGAGTCAATGAGTAGTTGGAATAACCGCGTTGAGAAATGATATCGGCACCGTACGTATTGTACCCACTCATACCGTCCCCTCCCAACATAAAGCCTTCAAACGGAGAGTACCCCAGATTTCTGCTGTAATACCCCAAGTACCCGAAATTGGCCCTTGTCATAAGCACCAGGTCTCCAATAAGACGAGTATACGCACTGGCATCAAATTTCCATTTGTGGTACTCAATCCAACGGTACCTTTCAGGTGTTGTCATAGAAGCGTAGTCTGTGTCTTTATCCCGGAACAACGAAAAAGGAGGAGTCACCTGTAAGCTCAATTTGAAATCGGAACCTTGTCGCGGATAGATCATCTGGTCTGTAGAGTTGCGTTGCAGACTGACCGTATAATCTATGATATTGGACTGGCCGTCCGTAAACATAAAGTAATACCCCCAGTCCTGTAGATTGTACCTCTTTACATCCAATTGGTTGTAAAAAACAAAGTAGTTGTCCGGCCATTTGAGCCTTGTTCCCAAACCTATTCCAAGACCGTACACTTCCATAAATTGGTCGTTGGTCAGGTAATAGTACGTAGAGGCTGTCTGTCTTGTATAATAAATACTTGTGCTAAAAGACGTCGGTTTTTTGCCCGTGAGCCACGGTTCCACAAACGTAGAACTGAGTGCCATATAATACGTTCCGTTTGTTTGAAAACGTATGGAAAGCGTTTGTCCGTCACCTAGCGGAACGGGTCTCCACGCTTCTTTATCAAAAAGCCGCTTGATGGAAAAATTGTTAAAGCTGATACCTACCGTACCCACAAACGTATTGCCACCCCATCCGCCGGCAATTTCAAATTGGCTGTCCGGTTTTTCCGTAACGTTGTATAAAATATCAACCGTATTGTTGGCTTGATTGGGTACGACGTTAAATCCGCTACCCATTTGCATGATGGCCTCTTGGTCAAAGTGACCCATGGAAGCAATTTCTCTGATGGAACGCTCCAGTTCCGTCTGGCTGAACAAATATCCGGGACGTGTAAACACTTGCCTGCGAACAATTTTCTCATTGGAAACGTTGTTCCCGTTGATAATGATTCTGTTGTACGTAGCCGGCTTGCCCTCAAAGATACGCATCTCTATATCTACGGAATCTTTCTCTATAGTCACTTCTACAGGGACTACCCTGAAAAACAAATACCCTTGGTCTTTATATATTTGAGAGACGTTTTGTTGTTGCGTTTTTCCGCCTCCAAAGAGCCGTTCCTCCATGGTGACGACGTCGTAAATGTCTCCTTTTTCAATACGAAGAACGGAATTGAGCACCTCTGACGGGTATTGTGTGTTTCCGGTCCAAGTGACATTCCTGAAATAATATTTTTGTCCCTGATCTATTTCTATATCAATACCCAAATTTTTCTCGTCTATGGTATACATGGAATCCCTCACAATCCGGGCGTCGCGGTATCCCAGTTCATGGAATTTCTGCAACAACAACTGTTTGTCGTTTTTGAATTCTTTGTCGTCAAACTTCTTGCTGAAAAAGAAATTGTAAAAACGTTTGTCTTTCGTTTTTTTCATGGCAAACCGCATTTTGTGCACCGACAATTCCTCGCTGCCCAAAAAGTTGATTTCCTTAACACGTACCTTGCTGTTTTTCTTTACATGAAACGTAACCTGAACGGCATTCTTAATGGTTGTGTCCTCTTGGTGTGTAGCCCATACGTCTACATTCAAAAATCCTTTTTCCACATAGAACCTACGTATGATATCGCTGGAAGATTTTATGATGTAATCTGACAGTTCGCTTCCCCTTCTCAATTTTACCCTCTCTTCTATGTCTGATTTTTCGCCTTTCTTGACCCCTTCAAACTTCCATTGCGACACACGCGGTCGCTCCACAATATTGATGTTCAAATAGGCGTTGTCTTGAACCAGGCTGTCTACGTATACGGCCACATCGGAAAAGAAACGTTGCATAAAAAGCCTCTTCACTATGCTTTGCAATTCTTCCCCGGGAATGCTTATGGTATCTCCAATAGCCAGCCCTGTCAACGAAAGGATCTGATCCGGGTTCAAATAGTTGACACCGGTGACGGTCAAACCGGCAATAGTACAAGTACGCGGTTTTGTATAATCTACCACCACAGAACTTTGCTCAACCTGTGCAAAAAGGGGAAATGCTATTAAAAACAAAGCAATACAAAAAAACAGACGCTTCATGCAACGGAATATTAATTTCATTCTTCAATTTTACCAAACCTACGTTTCCTGTTACTGTAAGCTTTCAAGGCCACACGGAAGTCAGACTTGCGAAAATCGGGCCAAAGTACAGGGGTAAAGTAGAACTCGGTATAGGCCATTTGCCATAACATAAAATTGCTGATACGCTCTTCTCCACTCGTACGTATCATCAAATCGGGGTCTGGGATACCTGTCGTTGACAAATAACCGGAAAATGCTTCATAAGATATAGGAGTTTGTAGATTTGGGGAAGCTTCCAACAGCTTGTTGACAGCCTGCAGTATATCCCATTTTCCACTATAATTGATGAAAATAATCAAAGTCATTCCCGTGTTGCCACCGGTCGTTTGCATACATTGCTCCAAACGCTCCAACACTTGAGGGCGTAAATGGTATAAATCTCCTTTAAAAAGAACACGGATGTTGTTTTTCATCAAATTGGGGGTCTCTTTCTCTACGTACTCCATAATCAGCTGCATAAGCGCACCCGTTTCTTGCTCGGGGCGTCCCCAGTTTTCTTCTGAAAAAGCAAACAAGCTCAAATACCCTATGCCTGTCTCTGCTGCGAACTCCGTAGCATCGCGTACCGCCTCGGCTCCCATCTTATGCCCGTCGTTCCTTTCCAGGCCGTGTTTCAAAGCCCATCTGCCGTTCCCATCCATGATGATGCACACATGATCCGGCAATTTATCTTGGCTATGCATGTTCGTTCCCTCCGTTTCTTTTGTCAAAACCCATCATGAGCTTTTCCCTTAATGTAGATATAAAATCATTGCCGGCAAACGAAAGACTTGTCACATGAAAAGGAGCTTTTTGTACTTTAAAGCTGTAGGGCAAAGCCACTTTTAGAGACCTGTTATCCAAATGCAGCTGCGCATAAGAAGTACGACTCTTTACTTGAATTTCCAATGCAGCTTGGTCCGGGAAGACGATAGGACGCACGTTCAAGTTGTGCGGCGCAATGGGAGACAGAACAAGCACCCCCGATTGCGGAAAAACAATGGGACCGCCCACACTTAACGAATACGCCGTAGAACCGGTGGGCGTGGCTACAATAATGCCGTCTCCGCGGTACGTGGCTACCGGTTGGCCGTTCATCTTTACATCTACTTCCAACATGGCAGAACCCACACGCTGAATACAAATCTCATTAATGGCATAAGGATACACACCGGAAGGTTCCCCTTCCTCTACAAGTGACAAAACCGTATGGTTTGTAGTAGAAAAATCGTTGGCCTTTACAGAATCAAAAAGATATCCCATGAAATCCGGTCCGCAGCCCGTTAAGAAACCCAATCTGCCAAAATTAACACCTGCAATGGGAATGCCCGAATCTTTTACAATTTCAAGAGCCTTTAAAAAAGTGCCGTCACCCCCTATGGTCACCAAAAGATCTGTTCCGGGCGGGAGTTGTCTATCCTCCCCCAGAATGGAAAATGTCATATCGCTACGCTCAGGGAGGTGCAGGTCTTTATGTAAATCCTTCCCGTAAAAAACGACCTTCATATTTGTATTGCCAATCAATTGGCTTACTTTTGCAACAAAGATAACCAATAATGACAAATCTGAGCGTTAATGTAAACAAATTTGCCACTTTGCGCAACGCAAGAGGAGGCAACATGCCGGACGTACTCCAAGCCGTAAAAGATTGTGAGCGCTTTGGAGCACAAGGCATTACTGTACACCCCCGTCCTGATGAACGCCACATACGGTATCAGGATGTACGCGATATCAGTCCTTTGGTAACTACAGAGTTCAACATAGAGGGGAATCCCATTCCCTCCTTTATAGACTTAGTCCTGGAAGTAAAGCCCACACAGGTGACATTGGTTCCGGACGCCCACGATGTCATTACATCCAATGCCGGTTGGGATACCATCGCATTTGCCAAAGAGCTGAGACAATGGATTGATATTTTCAAACAAGCCGGTATACGTACTTCGCTGTTTATAGACCCCAATCCTGAAATGATTCGTGCCGCTTCCCAAACGGGTGCAGACCGAGTAGAACTGTATACAGAAGCCTATGCAGTAGATTACGAAGAAAACCCGGAGAAAGCTATTGAACCTTATCTGATTGCGGCTCAAACAGCTGCAGACTGCGGACTGGAACTGAATGCAGGACACGACCTGAATATGCACAACGTAGGATATTTTCACAAAAACATCCCCAACCTATTGGAAGTGTCTATTGGTCATGCCATCATCTGTGAATCCATATACTTGGGACTTGAAAATGTCATAGGCATTTACCTAAGGGAACTCTCCGATTTTTAACTATATTTGCACGTTTTTATTAATACTATCATGAAGAAAGCATTACCAATAATTACCATCGTGTTAGCAGTCGGCCTTGCCGTACTTTACGTATTGCATTTTACAAATAACGGCAGAACCTTTGCTACTCCGGAACAGACAGAACGCGAATCGGGAGAAGTATCGGTAGGAAGTATTGTATACATCCACATAGACTCCTTGCTTAACGAATACGACTTATTCCTAGACCTGCAATCAGACTTGACTGCCAAAGCCCGCATTGTGGAAGACGACTTGAACAAAAAAGGACGCGCCTTTGAAAAAGACGTGAACAATTTTCAAGAAAAAGTGCAGAAAGGACTGATTACCAGGAGCCAGGCTGAAACACAACAGAACCAATTGGCTACACGTCAACAGGAACTGGAACAGTACGCCCAACAAAAACAAATGGAATTGGCAGAAGAAAACCAAGTCATGCTCAACAGAGTATTGGATGCCATCAAATCCTACTTGGCAGACTACCGTGTACTGAATAACTACGACATGATTCTGACTACCGACAACAGCAGCAACACCGTCATAGAAGCCGGCAAATTTTTAGACGTTACGAAAGATGTTGTGGATGGACTCAACCGTGAATATGCCAAAAGCCGTAAATAAACGGATTCCATGGAATCAGTAACAGAAACACAGTTTCACTTTCCGGGCCAAACACAATTTTACAAAGGAAAAGTACGCGACGTATATACCATAAACGACCGCCTTTTGGTCATGGTGGCTACAGACCGTATCTCTGCATTCGATATGGTATTCCCCAAAGGCGTACCGTACAAAGGGCAGATTTTGAACAGCATTGCGGCCCAATTTTTAGATACCACATCCCATATCCTGCCTAACTGGAAAATAGCATTGCCGCATCCTATGGTAACCATCGGATACAAATGCCACCCGTTTCCCATAGAAATGATCGTTCGTGGCCACCTGACCGGCAGTGCCTGGAGGACGTACAAAAGCGGCCAACGCACCTTGTGCGGCATCCCCCTTCCGGACGGCATGAAAGAACACCAGGCGTTCCCCCAACCCCTTATTACTCCTACTACAAAAGCCGAGGCAGGATATCACGATGAGGATATCAGCCCGGAGCAGATCCTTGAACAAGGGCTTGTCTCTGAAGAAGATTACGTGCAATTGGAACAATACGCGCTTGCCCTCTTTGAGCGCGGCCGCAAGTACGCTGCAGAAAAAGGATTGATACTTGTTGACACCAAGTACGAATTCGGCAAATTGGATGGAGAAATTTACTTGATAGACGAAATCCACACACCGGATTCATCGCGTTATTTTTACGCAGACGACTACCACAGACAGTATCCTAAAGGTCTGCCACCCAGACAATTGTCCAAGGAGTTTGTCAGGGAATGGTTGATGGAAAACGGTTTTAGCGGTCTTCCCGGTCAAACCATGCCTGTCTTGACCAAAGAAATCTTGGACTCCATATCGCAACGGTACATAGAACTGTACGAACACCTTACGGGCATGACTTTTGTTCCCCATACCTACGACAATACTTTTTACGACACTATGGAAGGCTGCATCAGAAACATGCTTGCTCGTTTATGAAACTTCGCACTTTTTTAACGGCTGTCCTGCTGTTCTTCACCATATCTCTTTTATCGCAGGAACCCCGGTATATCAGACACAAGGTACGCTGGATGGAAACGCTGTATTCCATTGGAAGGAAATACAAAGTCGATCCCAAAGAAATAGCCGTCTTGAACAACCTCCCCACAGGAGAAATCTACCGCGGTCAAGTGTTACTCATTCCGGATAAAGATGCCCAAAAATCTACGTATATAGAAGAAATCCAAGCAGATACCCTTGCTGTAGAAGGGGCTTTTCTACCGGAAGAAGCAGAAGACATCCCAACGCCTTGCTATTATTTTGAACGCACACGCGACTACAAACCCGTGCTTTCCCTCCTGCTGCCTTTTGAAGACACACCGGGAGACACCGGTTTTATTGAATTTTACCAAGGGCTGTTGTTGGCTGCAGAGCAAATGAAAAGAGAAGGCATGCAAGCCGTTGTCCAAGTATACGACTGGGAAGAAGAAGCAACAGACCAATTGCTCTCTTCGCATGCATTGGAAAAGAGCCATGTTATCATAGGCCCCGTGTACTCTCCGGATATTGGCACCGCATTGGCCTATTTCCGGGACAGCGACACAAAAATCATTTCTCCACTGGATAGCCGATCGGAAGTATGGGTTAGTTCTTTCGCCAATTTCTTTCAAGTACAGCCGCCGCTTGATGTACAGCAAGAAGCTCTTCTCAAATACCTGGAACCGCACCAAGCCTCTGTCTGGGTCATTTCTGAAGAAGGAGAACAGTTGGTGGCTCCGGGCATCAGAAGGCTGTTGGATAAAAACGTCATTTCTTACAGAAATTTCTCTTACGACGTACTGAAAGGCCGCGAAGTAACAGAACAGCTGAAACATTTGTTGGAAGACAACCCCCGCAACCAAATCATCATTGCTTCTCAAAATCAAGCATTTGTTTCAGACGCCATCAGAAATTTGCATTTGTTGTCAGCCTATGAACAAGTACCCATAGAACTGTTTGGTTTGTCGCGTTGGTATGGGTTTAACACATTAGACCTGACAGCGTTGCATGAATTGCAAGTAGTACTTCCGCTGTCTGCTTACGTAGATTACACACAAGAGCACGTAAAAGAGTTTGTAAGCCGGTACAGGGACCTATTCCATAGCGAACCTACGCCTTTTGCTTTCCAAGGCTACGACGTGGCATCTTTTTTCCTTCAAGCTCTGTACCAATACGGACCGCACTTTGAAGACTGCATTGGAGCCCTGCAAGTGCCTTTGTTGCAAACACACTTGTCTTTTGTCAGAAAAGATCCCGATCACGGCTTTACCAATACGGGCGTCCGTGTAATCCGTTACAAACCAGATTACTCCATAGAATTGTTGCCGTAACGTACCTACAACAAGTTGTCTTTTTCTATATCCTTGAAATAACGTACCGTTTCCGTTTTCAGACCTGCGGCAGCCGCCTCATCACACACAATGATGGCCTTGGGGTGCATCTGCAGAGCCGTGACCGTCCACATATGAGAGATGGGACCTTCCACTGCTTGTTTCAATGCTTCTGCTTTGGAAACACCGCTCACAACAAGCAATACTTGACGGGCATCCATAATCGTTCCCACTCCAACGGTAATGGCTGTTTTTGGTACCAATTCCGTATTGTTGTCAAAGAAACGGGCGTTGGCCAACACCGTATCTGAAGTAAGGGTTTTGACGCGCGTCCTCGACACAAGGGAAGAACCGGGTTCGTTAAAAGCTATGTGCCCGTCTACTCCCACACCTCCAAAAAACAAACGAACTCCTCCCGCGTGTTGAATGGCTTGTTCGTACGCTTTGCATTCGTAATCAATATCAGTAGCCAGTCCATTAGGTATGTGAGTATTTTCAGGAATGATGTCTATATGATTGAAAAAATGTTCCTGCATAAAGTACCGGTACGATTGCGGATGGTCTCCGCCCAAACCCACATACTCGTCCATATTGAACGTGACTACGTTTTTAAAGGAAAGCTCTCCTTCTTTTACCATAGCAATCAATTCCTTATACGTACCCATGGGAGACGACCCGGTAGGCAAACCCAACACATAGGGATTGCTTGATGTAGGTTCAAATGCATTGATTTCGTTGGCAATATACCGTGCAGTCCATGCAGACACGCTCTCATAATCTCTTAAAATAAGTACCCTCATGATATACTGTTTAATAATTCTCTTGCGTTTTCAACGGCAGCCGGTGTAACGGCAGAACCGCTCAACATACGGGCCACTTCCAAAACCCTCTCTTCCCCGGTCAATTCTTCTATACGGGTTTGCGTAGTGTCTTGGGCCCATTCTTTCTTTACCAGATAATGCGTGGTGCCCTTGGCGGCTACTTGCGGCAGGTGGGTAATGGCCAACACCTGCATGTGTTCAGATAAAGCATGAATCATATCTCCCATGCTATCGGCTATTTTCCCCGACACACCCAAGTCTACCTCGTCAAAAATAATAGTACTCAGCCCGGCACTTTTAGCCGTTACCGATTTTATACACAACATCAAACGCGACATTTCTCCACCGGAAGCAATGCGACTCAATTCCTTTGGTTCTACGTCTTTGTTCGCAGAAAAAAGGACTTGCAGGTGGCTGTTGCCTAAAAGACCGTATTCCGATTTTGCTTGCAAATCAAACAGAAGCTGCGCGTGAGGAATGCCCAGCAGTTCCAAGCGTGCGCACAACTCTGCAGAAAGCGGCTCCAAGGCCTTGCCTCGGCTTTTGTGAAGAAGCCCGGCCAACCGGTTCCTTTCCGCCGTAGCTGTTGTCAGCTCGGCTTCCCACTTTTCCAATAAAGAGGAATCGCTCTGCACGGCTTGCAATTGCTCCTCAAAAGAAGCCATCTTTTCCAACAACTCCGCCACCGTTTTCACGTTGTGTTTGCGTTGCAACGTATACAGAAGATCCAGTCTTTCGCTGATTTGCTCCATTTTATCCGGCTCTTCCCGTACTTGATCCAAAGGCAATGCGCATTCCCCGGCCAAATCTTTCAGCTCTATGCGCACTTCTTGCAATCGCTGCTCAATAGCCCTGTAATCTGCGTTGTGCTGCGCCACTGCCTGCACCAATCGTTCTGCCTCTCTCAACTGAGAAAGAACAGGCATTTGTCCTTCTTCCAAAATCTGTACAACCTCAAAAAAAGACCTGCGGATTTCAGCGGCGTTTTCCAAAATTTTCAATAGATCTTCCCACTCTTCTTGTTCTCCCTCCACCAATTTGGCCTGTTCCAATTCCGTAAACTGAAATTGTATGTACTCTGTTTCTTGTTGGCTTTTTTCATAAGCTGCCCGCAACGTGCGTACCTTAGCCGTCAAATCCACTACTTTCTTGTGGACCGTTTTGTAAGACTCCAACAAGGTCTGATGCCCTGCAAAACCATCGACTACGTGCAACGGATAATCGCTTTGAGAGAGCAACAAATTTTCGTGTTGCGAATGGATGTCTATAAGCGTATTTCCCAACGCCTTAAGAAAACTCAGCGGCACCGGTTGGTCGTTTGCAAATGCCCGGCTTGTACCGGTTGGATAAACAATCCGCCTGATAACCAACTCTAGCGACGCCCCCGGCTCGTTCACTTGTTCCAACTCTGCACCAAACAACTCTTCCCACCCGGGACCTTTCACATCTGCCATATGTTCCCATTGACCGGGATCGGCAGAAATGCTGAATTGTGCCTCTACTACTGCGTTTTTGGAAGGATCGCGCAAAAAAGCCGTATCTGCTCTTTCTCCCAACAACAGAGACAGAGCCCCCAAAATAATAGATTTACCGGCACCCGTTTCTCCTGTGATGATGGTAAGGCCCTCTGAAAATCCCGCTTCCAAAGACTGGATGAGGGCAAAGTTGGATATACTCAGAGAGTGTAACACTCTTATTCTTCTTGCTCGGTGGTTTTTCTGAAAAACGTTTCTCCGTCTTCAAACTCTTTTATGGCAACCAGACTCGGTTTGGGCTGACGCTCATAATAACGTGAAATCTCTATTTGTTCGCGGTTTTCAAACGTTTCTTCCAGCGTATCTGTATAGGTGGCAAACTCTTCCAAACGGGCATTCAACTCTTTCTTCACATCTGTTGAAATCTGATTGGCTCGCTGGGCAATGATCATAACCGTTTCGTAAATATTGCCGGTGTCTTTGGACAAATTGGTAATATCTCGAGTAATGGTGGTATCAGCCACCGGGTGGCTTTTTTTATTCATACTTATACTTTTTATATCTATTCACTTTCTTGTTCTTTCGTTTCCTCTGTAGGCTCGGCCTTTTTTATGGTAAACTGACGCGCTCTTTTGAACATCTGTTCCATCTCTCTGGAATACTTTGAATCGTGAAATTCACTCACAAAGTTGTAATATTCGTCTATGACGTTTAAAAAACGTTCCCGCTGCAAAGCAGGTACGCTGTTGAGCGCGTACTGGTAGTTGGCAGCCACAATATAATACATGATGTCTTCTCTGTACCGGCTGTCCGGGTTTTCCTTAAGCGTTTCTTTGAGCGCATGCGTAGCCGACTTGTAATCTTCTATGGTAAAATACAATTTGGCAGACTCAAACGCCTTGATATCCAACCTGTGGTACAAGTCGTCCAACATGCTGTGACATACTTTTTCATACTCATTGCCCGGATAATCGTACAAGAATTCCTCTATGGCTGCAATAGTCATGCGGCTGGGCTGTTGGTCCAATTCATGCCTGTATGTGTTTTGGTACATACAATCAAGCCTTAAGAACCGCGCCGATTTTGTAAAAGGGCTGCGAGGGAAAATTTCCGCAAATTGCCTGAAGTTTTCTTCTGCCGTAACAAAATCATTCAAATGGTAATTGCTCAATCCCAAATAATATTGTAGGGTATCGTCTTGCTGAGTCCCTCGGTACACCATCTGCAACTGTTCCAACAAAGGCTGCGAACGGGAATACCGTCTGGCTTCAAAGTACTCGATGGCTTTTCGAAATTTCAACTGATAATCAGTGCTACGCATAAGGGCTTCAAACTGATTCATACAAGAAGCGCCCAATCCGGCAGCAAATACAATAAGGATCAAAAATGTCTTTTTCATGAGCAATGCAATCAGGCAAATATACAACAGTTTAGCAAATTACAGGCCGCATTGCAGAGAAAGAAAACGTTCTGCATCCATAGCTGCCATACATCCGCTACCTGCTGCCGTTACGGCTTGACGGTAACGCGGGTCCTGTACGTCACCTGCTGCAAATATACCCGGTATGTTTGTTTCTGAAGTTTTCCCTTTTGTTACAATATATCCGTCCGAGTTTACTTCTATCCAAGGCTGGAAAGGTTCCGAATTGGGATGGTGTCCAATGGCCAAGAAGAAACCTAAGATATCTATTGTTTTTTCCTCCCCTGATTTATGCACCAATCGTACTCCTGTAACTCCGGATTCATCGCCCAAAACTTCTTTTGTCTGGTGTTCCCACAGCACCTCAATATTGGGAGTATTCAACACCCTGTCCTGCATCACTTTGGAAGCACGGAACACGTCCCTTCGTACAATCATATACACCTTGCGGCACAAGGCAGACAAATAGATGGCCTCTTCACAAGCCGTGTCTCCTCCACCTACAACGGCTACATCTTTTCCTCTGTAAAAGAATCCATCACACGTAGCACAAGCCGATACGCCCCTACCCCTGAATTCCGATTCGGATTCCAGTCCCAAGTACCGAGCCGTAGCACCCGTGGCAATAATGACCGTTTCAGCCAATACCTCTTTTCCGTCATCCAATGTCAAACGAAACGGAGCCTTATCCAATTGGCTTTCCACTACAACCCCGGTTCTAAATTCCGTTCCAAACCGCTGGGCTTGTATTCTAAGATCCTCCATCAACTCATGCCCGTTTATACCGTCGGGGTAGCCTGGAAAGTTCTCAATTTCCGTAGTCGTGGTCAATTGTCCTCCTCTTAAAACTCCCTCATAAAGAACAGGTTGCATATTGGCTCTGGCTGCATAAATAGCAGCTGTATACCCGGCCGGACCGCTCCCTGCTATAAGGCATTTTATGGTTTCCATAGTAGATTTATTTTATAATTGTTAAATATCGTAAAAGTTCTGTATATTTGCGGCTCTAAAAGCGGGGCGTGGCGCAGTTGGTAGCGCACTTGCATGGGGTGCAAGGGGTCGAATGTTCGAGTCATTTCGCCCCGACTTTTTTTTTAAAAAATCAGGCAGTTGCATAAGTTTTGTGCGGCTGCCTTTTCTTTTTAACGACGCTTTTTCTTGTAACGCGCAAATAACGCGCAAAGATAAGAATAAATTGTGTGAGCTACACTGAAAAATTTCGCTCACTGCACCAAAAGAAACAGCTGACGCTTTTATTATTCCCATATAGATGCCATTATTGCTGACATCCGGTACAAATAAAAAAAGGCTTCTGGGTTTGATTTTTTGAGTTTGTTCAACTTATTGCTTAGATGTCCATCAATCTGCCATTCTTTCATTTCCTGAATGTTCTTGATGTCAAACTTATCTATCAACTTCTGTTCGTATTTAATAACAGTTGCAATATAGGCTGTTTTCGCCGCGTAAGTAATTGCTTTTTCTAGATGAAACTTCTCCGAAAAAATAAAACTCTTGACCTGAATCATTCCTTTTGATAGGACTGCATAATCAGCCTTACCATAATTACCTCGTAAACAAATCTCCAACGAATGATTAATAATATCATCAAGTACTTCTTCCGGTGAACATTTATTATCTCTATATTCAATTTCTTTTCGAGCAATATCTAAAAATACCGATAAGATTACTGAAGCATTATCCGCACGTTCAACTATGCACCCGATGTCATACATTTGTTTAATGATTTCCATCCCCATCTCTTTATCCCCTATCATATAAGGTATCCCGGTAGTAGTCGGAGCAAATGCAGTAAGCTTATCGGCTAATAGATTGTTGAAATCGGGAACTGCTACGAAAACAGGTGCATCATTCGAGGCTACAAACAGACTGTCAACCGGAAGACGAATAATATTTTGATAAAGAATATCCTCTTTTACCACATCCAGCATCACATACGATTCTTTTTTTTCAATCACTGAAAAAAAGTAAAGTTTATAATGTGTTTTTTCGATACCGAATGTTGTAGGTCGCGGAGTTTCTTCAAACCTAGTAAATCTGTATGTTTTGCAGATTGAATCAAGTATTGTATCCAAGTGTACTTTTCTATCTGACACAACAATGTCAATATCAATGGATAATCGTTTTCCTGAGCCAAACAACAACATCAGAGCAGTACCCCCTTTAAATACAAAATTCAAATTGGAACTTGCAAGACCTTCCAATAGCATAAAGGCATGAACCACCTTCTCGACCAGAATTTTATCTTTTGCTGTCGTTGTTTTTGCAATTCCTTCAATCCACTCTTTTGAAGCGCTTTTTAAATCAATCATAATTTATGGATTTCAAAACAGTCTCTATTTCTTCTCTCTTATTTTTTCGTCCTGCGTAACGAAGCATTTTACTTTGATTAATCGTGTATTTTTCTGCAGCAGTACTCATAATTGTATATATCTCGTTACTCTGAAATGCAATCAGTTCTTTATCTGTTGCCAAATCCACCAGAATTTTTTCCAATGTAGCCAAATTGCATTTTTCATACTGCTGACAAGGTGAGTCCGAAATTAAAGGACGAACAATAATGTAATTATTAAACTCAGACAAATCATCATACAGATTACCTACCAGCATTACTTTAACATACTGCTCCTTTAGCGCATAATATGCAGCATCCAGCGCATCCCTTTCCACATCAACAAACAAGATATTGAAATTGATTAAATGCTGTAGAAACTCATTCACCGTCGACAACTGCCATTGGCAATAATCCACAAACGGGAATTGCTTATTGAGCAAGCGACATATACCATTCATTTTTGTTGAAATAACAGGAGAAAACCGCATTGTTTTTGTAAAACGATACTGCCCTCTGCCTACCCTTTCAAAAACATTCCGCTGTACAAGGTCATGTACCCGCCAATTAATAGTAGCTTTAGGTATAGCAGGTTCCTTCTCTCTATAAAAAGCCTCAAAATCTTTCAGTTCGATGATTTTTTTGCTTTTAAATGCTTTATTCAATTCAGTCTTACTAGTATTTTTGCTCATAATAATACTGTTATTTTCACCCTGCAAATATATCAAATTTTCGTCAAATTTCGCGTTTTATTGACATTAATTTGTCACCATTCCATCATTTTTACATAATTTTTATTGACAAGGGATTCTACCTGAAACCCTACCGATCCGTCGGCAGCACAGCTTATTTCTTTGCGGTTCGAATCATTTCGCCCCAAACAGCCAAAAGCTGTGCCAAACAGACTCCTCGGCAAAATTCCTTATCTTGTGCGTATGAAGATTTTTGAAAACAGTGCAGGAAAGAAAATCAAAATTTTTGCTCGTGAAGTAGAAAAAGAAGCTCTGGAACAAATCAAAGATTTGGCAGAATGCCGTGCCTACAAGAACGAAAAAATCCGAATCATGCCCGATGTCCACGCCGGAAAAGGCTGTGTGATAGGTACTACCATGACCATCACAGACAAGCTGACACCCAATCTGGTAGGTGTAGACATAGGCTGTGGGGTCACGGTAGCCAAAATCAAAAGCCCGTCTTTGGACCTACACAAATTGGACAACCTGATCAAAAAACACATTCCCAGCGGATTTTCCATCCGAAAATCACCCGGCCCCTTTGATTTCTCAAACTTACGGTGCGCCCCTTATGTAGACCTGGGCCGAGCCTACCACTCCATCGGCACCCTGGGCGGAGGAAACCATTTTATTGAAGTGGGAGAATGCACCAACGGAGAACTGTATCTGATGATCCACTCGGGAAGCCGCAACCTGGGCGTAGGCGTCTGCAACTATTACCAAAAGTGGGCCATCAAGCAACGCAAAGAACAAGGAGACGACCACGTACCCAGGGATTTGGCATGGCTGGAAGGACAGCCTTTTGAAGATTACCTGAACGACATGGAAATCACACAGCGCTACGCCAGCCACAACCGCAATACCATGCTCCAAATCATAACGGACAAATTGAAACTCCCTTGCGAAAAAACAGTGGAAACCATCCACAACTACATAGACACCCAACACATGATCCTACGTAAAGGAGCCGTGAGCGCGCAAGACGGCGAACTGCTGGTCATCCCCCTGAACATGCGTGACGGCACCCTCCTTTGCAAAGGCAAGGGCAACCCGGACTGGAACTTCTCCGCACCCCACGGAGCCGGCCGCGTACTTAGCCGCAACCAAGCCCGCCGCGTACTGGAGATGGCAGACTATGTACGTTCCATGAAAAACATCTATTCCACATCTGTCAGCAAAAAAACATTGGACGAAGCCCCCCACGCCTACAAACCCATGGATGAAATCATAGACGCCATCCAACCCGCCGCCCAACTCCTCACCACCATCAAACCCATCTACAACTTCAAAGCAAACTAAACCTCACTCCCCCCACCCATGCATCGCCCCGCGCTGCTACAACGCCCCGCGCTGCTACTTCGTTCCGTGTTCACTGCTGCAACTCGCCTACCTCATGACCCCCACATGACCCACCACCGCTCATCGTGGCGCACTGCGGCGTGCCAGATTGGATCTGGCGCGCCAAACCGTTTTTTCAAAAACGTAAAACGCTGAATATCACATGTTAAAAATTTTACCACACAAAAGTGGCGCGCTTGATCCAATCTGGCACACCTCAAACCGCACATTGCCGGCTCGCAAGGGTGTGACTGCGGACGGTGGGTTGGCAAGACGCAAAATGATGGTATGCAATCCGCCACCCGACAAATCAAAAGGCAACCGCTGACGGTACTGGGTCCATTGCCAGACAGGCTTTATGCTGTAAAACAAAGCGTCTTCAAAAGCATTGTAATATTTGATGAGCAGTTGGTTAGAACCTTTTTTTAAAGGCAACAACAGCAACTCTTGTTGATAATCAAAACGTTCCGGCAAGCAGTGGGCTGTCACATAATCCCCATTCAGTAGCACATACACACCATTCCCACTCCCAATTTCCACAGCTACCGTCTGCGCCTCTTCCGCCCAAATTTCTTGCAACAACAATACGCCCCTACGCGGTGGCAAATCCATGGTCCGCCTTGTGCCGTATGCAAAATCGCGCACCTCTGCCCATCCCTTATCCTCCTGTACATCAACATGTTCCACTCCCTCTTCCTGCACAAAGCCAAAAACACCTCTACCCGGCTTGCTATACAATGTCCCCCATTGCACCTGCGTCGAATCTGTGTACCTCACCACAGAATCCACAGGCATGCCCCTACGGCCCTTCGCCTCCAATGTTACCTCATACGGTTTGCCGTCCACCTCTACAAGCAATTCTTTACCCAACTCGGCTTGGGTAAATACCAAATACCCTGCATCGGCATCCTTCAAAGAGCTGTTGGCACGTTGTTGCCGAAAATCCACCGTCCATTCGTAGGCAATCAAGCTTTTGTAGCCCGCATAATAGTTCAGGGCCGAGTGACCAAAATGCGGCGTAACAGCAAACGGACTCTCCGGCGAAAGAGTATACCCGTCCCGGTATACAACCTCAAACACCTCACAACAAGAAGTAAAATCCTCAGGCAGGTGCAAAGTCAAGCCCCTATTAGTGGAATATGTCCAATCCGACTGTATCGCACTGCTTAGCGTCCGGACAGATTGCACAGCACCTTGAATCCGAGGCAACTGAATGGTCTGCCCGGCAAAGGAGTCCATGACAAAAAGATACAGCTTGTTGTCTTTTGTAGTCACCTCGCCCCACGGGAAGATTTGACCAAAGGGGTTGGGTTGTGTGCCGTAAATGGCCAAACTGTTGGCACGGACCCATCGGCCCATTTCCAACAGGACATCTTCTTCAAATGGCACCAGGCTGCCGTCGGAACGCGGCCCTATATTCAGCAGGAAGTTTCCGCCTCGGCCTATGACATATACCAGGCTTTTGATTTTCTCGTCCACTTTCGGTTGCAATGCTCCCCGCTCCTGCCAACGGCGGTGCCCCCACGTTTCCTTAAAAACCGAGGCGGGGGTCTGCCAAGGCACGGCCAGGTGGTACTCCGGAATCTGGTTGTCGGCCATCACGCTGAAATCGCCAAAATCGTTGCCCAACCGGCCGCTTACCACGCACGAAGGCTGCAAATGCGTAACCAAATTGTACAATTCCCGGCTTTGCTCCACCGTCAGAGATCCCATATCAAACCAGATTTCCGAAATGGGCCCGTAGCCGGTCAAAATCTCTTCTACCTGGCTCATATTCAAGCGGTGGTGCTCCGGCGTAATGGGATCTGCATTGTGCCCGGACATAGGATTGGCTTGGGGAAAATGCCAATCGATAAGCGAGAAATAAATGCCAAAATCCATACCGCTCTCTTGGCACGCAGCAGCCAACCCGGCCATAACATCGCGACCGTACGGTGTAGCCTCCACAATATTAAAAGACGTATGTGCCGAACGGTACATACAAAACCCGTCGTGGTGTTTGGCCGTGAACACGACAGAACGCATACCGGCCTTCTTGGCCAGATCTACTACATGGTGAGGGTCCCAATGCTCGGGATTGAACTCCTTAGCTGCCGCCTGATACACATCGGCCGGAATGGGAGCAAACGCCTGAATTTGTTCACTGTAGCCGCTAGTGACGGGCTGCCCCTTGTACTCTCCCCCAAAGTGCGAATACAAGCCAAAATGGATGAATAAAGAGTACTTATTATCCAGCCAGTCGGGTGTGGGTTTTTGTTGTGTGGACACGGTACAACCCATCAAGAATGCAAGAAACAAAAGACGAAACTTCATACATCCAAAGATACGTAATGTGTTTATTTCATAAAATTTATTATTTTTGTGAGACACATTTAAATTTAACCCAAAATGAAAAAAATTGTTTTAAAAGGAGCTCTGCTGATCACAGTTGCCCTTCTGATGACCTCCTGCTACTCCCTTACATTCACAGTAGGACAGGGTGCTAGAACAGGTGTTGAAGTAGTTGAAAGAAACCATTATCTGATAGGTGGTTTAGCTCCTATCAAATTGGCTGATCCCAAAGCAATGGCCGGAGGTGCAAAAGACTATACCGTTACTGTAGAACACACCATCCTTGACGGTTTGCTGGCTGCTTTGACCGGTGGCATTTACACTCCCACCACAGTTAAGGTCAGAAAGTAACCACTCCTGAATGAAAAAAGTTTTACTGGTAATTGTACTGGTAATAACACTGATATTAGGAATTGCCGGAATAATTGCAACCCTTGTCGGCTTCTTTCAAGGCTTCAACTACATTTTAAATTTCAAGACCTTGAACGAATACGGTTTGAGCCAATTCGGCAAAGGACACGTTTGGGGTTCAATATTATTGTTTGTTATAGGTTTGGCCATGGCCTATTTTGGAATCTCGACTTTCAAAAAACTTAGAAACAAGAAAGCCAAACCGTAACTACGTGCAATTGCTTATTTTTATTGTATGGCGCGTCTATCTGTGATACGACGCGCTATTTCTATTACACCTTCCAGAACTTCTCCAGATCGGACATCAGCTCCGGTATTTCTGTAGGATACGGCGGCACAAATGTGTCAGTATCAGTGTCAGTATCAGAAGCACACAAAATGCACATAGATCACGGCCTTTCTTACAACGCCACTCCGGAAGGCGTAGAAAGTATGATGGCATTTGAGCGTTCAAAACGAGATGCCGTATACACGTTGATGGAACGCTGTGTTGATCCAAAAGAGCTGAGCGAACTTGATTATTTTGCGTAACTTTAGATTCACCATGAGCCACATAACCCGCAAAACGGCATTGGAACTGGAGCCTGAGTTCGGAAACATTCCGGACGAGGCTCTTGTCCTGCGTATAGGCCAAGGGATGGATGAAAGCTGGAAAATACTCTTCTACCTTCTCTTTGGTCGTTACGTATCTATGCTAGAGGCCGTATTCGCCAAATACGCCAAACAGGGACTTGATTTTGATGACTTCATGCTGGAATTGCATGTGAAAATGGGAAAGAACCATTTCGCTGCCATCACCGGCTACAAGGGTACCGCCCAGTTCAAAACCTACCTTAGCACCATAGCCAGAAATTTGCTGTTCGATATGGGAAAACGGGAAAAACCAACCATAGATATCACTGCAGCCTACGACCTCCCTTTTGAAGATGATCAAGAACGTGACCAAATGACAAGGTTGATAGAACTGATAAACGCCTACCCCGATGACAATACCCGTTTTGTCCTTTTTAAGACAATAGAAGGCTACTCAAGTAAAGAAATTGCCCCCATGCTCGCAGCACGTTCCGGCCAAGAAGTGATACCCTCCTATGTGGATACCCTTCGCTCCCGCGCTTACAGAAAGCTTCGCTGTCAAGTTGCCTCTATTGCCATATGTAGAGAAACTATCACAGTCTACAAATTGGAACTTATTATTCCGCCAACCGGCTACCAATATACAATCCTTCCAGCTCTTCGACGGATTTTGGGTTAGGATGACAAATAAAGTATTTATCACATTTTTGGCAATTTATACTGTTTATTGCCAAATTTGTGATATATTTGTCATAAGATTGCATTAGATGATTACAAAAAACGACATATTAAATTTCGCATATACACATAAGGTGTTCACACGTGAAGAATTAATAGCCAATTTGAAGAGCGAAAATCATATTGGGTTACCCGGAATTTTTTCTGAACAGCTGAACCGCCTTTTAAAATCAAAACAATTAATTCGTATTAAAAGAGGTATTTATAAATTGTCGGATGATGTAAAAAAGAATTTCTCAGTTGTATGTTCTGAAGAGATGAAAAAAATAAATCAACAAATAAAAAGCCAATTCCCATTTGTTGATTATTGCTTATGGTCAACTTCAACTCTAATGCCATACATGCACCACATTCCAAACCTGAATCTTTTGTTTGTTGATGTGGAACGCGAGGTGACCGAATCTGTTTTTTATTTTTTAAATTCGGATAGCACAAAAAGGGTTTTTCTACATCCTTCGCTTACCGACTTTGAGCGATACATAAGTACCAATAAGGCAATTATCATTCGTCCTTTAATATCAGAGTCCCCCTTGCAATTGGTTAAGGGTATAAATACACCTACCATAGAAAAGGTGCTGGTTGATATTGTAGGTGATCTGGAATTTTCATTTTTGCAAGGTTCAGAAATCAACTATGTTTACACAACGATTTTTGAAAAGCACAACGTAAATAAAAACAAACTCTTACGCTATGCTGCCCGTCGGGGACGACAAGAAGAAGTCAAGAAACTAATAAACAGCAATAAATTGTGATTCACCCGGATAGTCGGACAATAGACTGGATAAGACAGGTAGCTGCTAAAAACACATTTTCAGATCTAGTACTTATTGAAAAATCAATAAGGGCATTTTCGCTACTTGAATCTTTGGTACTATCGGGTTGCCCGTTTGTATTTAAAGGTGGTACA
>DUNA01000085.1 GCA_012839605.1 Bacteroidales bacterium | reverse complement strand
GGCCGAGGTGCTTAGCATAACCAGGCCTTGAAAACCGTAGCTTCCGCCAACAATCAGAAAATATTTGCGGGCAATATCAATTACCTGCGGGTCTTTAGTAAAGATTCCGGCAAGGGTCTGATTGTTGGCGGAAGCTACGGTTTTCAAGGCCTGGTTATGCTAAGCACCTCGGCCTACAACGGGCTCAACAAACCGTACCCCTCCATGTTCTTTATAGCCGTACGTACGTTCGGATTGTTTGTACCGTTGGCATGGGCCGGTTCGCGACTCATTGGCCTGACGGGCGTTATGTGGGCCGGTTTTACAGCCAATATCCTGGTAGGTATTGCCGCTTTCATGTACCTACGCAGAATGGTTACTCAGATTTCAATATCCCATATGCCGCAGGCACGCTCCAGCTCTACCAAAGCCACGGAACAATCGAACAACGCTTCGTAATATCCTTCTTGCACCTCGTTGTACGTTCTCTGGGCATTGAGTACTTCCAAAATGCTCGTTTCTCCGTATTCGTAGCTATAGATGATTTTTTGTAAAATGTCTTCCGACTGCTTCAGTAAACCTTTGTTAAACTGTTCTACGCGTTGCAAAGCAGCCGTATAGCGAGCGTATTTTTGCAACACGCGCGTTCCGATTTCCAGTTCTACGGCTTTGTATTGCCGGTCACTCTGTTCGGCTTCAAAACGCGCCGCATTCAGTTCTCCCTTGTTTGCGTTGGAGAATTTCAGCGGAATGCTCACACCTGCCGTTACGGCATAAAAAGCCGGCTCGGCTGCTTCTTCGTTCAACACCACAGAGGAATATCCACCACCAATACTCAAATCCAAATCAATCATCCGATTGGCTTTGGCCAAACGCAAATTGTGCCGAGACACATCTCTGGATTTCAAAGCGGCTTGCAAATCGGCGCGGTTGTTCCGGGCCGTAACCACCAAATCTTCCGGCCTGAACTCCCTCTTCATATACGTCAGAGTCCCTTCCAGAGAATCCGGCAACGTGACCGATTCCAATCCTTGCATCCACGACAATTCGTGCAGCGCTTCCTGATAATCGGCTCGGCCTTCGTACATGTCGTTGAGCAAGGTTATGGCCTCCAACATGGATTGCTGCGCTTCTACTTCTTTTATCAACCCTTCCCGAAACCGGATACTGTCGGCTTGCGCCAAGGCCCACATCTGCTTATAAGAAGCCTGCTGAATAGCGTATAGTTCCCGTTGTTTGAGAGCCGCCAAATAGGCTGTTACGGCATCGGCCCGCAATTGGTGGAAATAATCTTCCAGCAACGCTTCCGTCATCTCTTTTTCACTCTGCGCCAAATCTATGCGGGCTCTGCGTTTGCCGCCCAATTCCAACGTGTAGGTCAAAGCAGCTTCCCATTCGTACCCCATTTGCAAGCTCCAGTTTTGGTTGTTGGCGTAATTGATTTCCAATTCCGGATCGGGGAAAACGCGGGCCGCCTGTACGTTGGCACGGGCAATGTCCACATTGTATTTTTCTGCCAAGTATTCAATATTGGAGTTGATGACACGATTCATATAGACTGAAAACGTAAGCACATCCTCCTCTGGCACCTCTTGCGCCTGCAAATCCAGAGAACACACGGCACCAAAGCCTATGATTGCTAAAAAAACAAAAATCCGTTTCATGATTGTACTTCCTTTTTCAATTTTCTCTTTTCCAACATATAATACAAAGAAGGCAACGCATACAGCGTAATGATGGTTCCTATGAGCAGACCGTATACAATGACGGTAGCCAACGGACGTTGCACATCAGACCCTATGCCTGAAGATACAGAGGCCGGGAACAATCCCAATATGGCCACCGTTGCCGTCATGAGCACCGGTCTAAAACGGTGCGATACGCCTTCCACAACGGCTTCTTTCAAAGCCGTCCCCCTCTTTCGTAAAATGTTGATATGCGATATCATAATCACCCCGTTTTGGATAGACACTCCAAACAGTGCGATAAAACCTACTGCCGAAGATACATTGAACGACATCCCCCTGAGGTTCAGGGCCAACATCCCTCCAAACACAGACATGGGCAGCAAGGCTATGAGCAGTCCTGCTTGACGGAAGTCTCCAAAAGCCCCGTACAGCAACAAAAACATCACGGCCAAAGCCAGCGGCACCAAGACAGCCAATCGCGAATACGCCCGACTTTGGTTTTCAAAATGGCCGTCCCAACGAATTTGGTAATCCGTATGGTCGTACTGGATTTCCCGTGCAATGCGCGCCTGCGCCTCCTTCATAAAGGAAGTCAAATCCCTACCCCTCAAGTTGATGCCTACGGTCAAGTGCCGTTTGTTCATTTCCCTGGAAATGGTGCTGGCCCCCAACGTAGTACGTATATCGGCTACTTGCGACAGAGGAATACGACTTCCCGTTGCCGAGGTCAACATCAGTGCTCCAATAGACTCCGGCGAGTCGCGGAAGCGCTCCGGATAGCGGCAAATGACATCGTACACTTTGCTGCCAATGAACACCTGCGATATGGCTTTCCCGCCTATGGCTACTTCTATCAGCTCAGATACATCGGCTACATTCAGACCGTATTGCGCCATCTTTTCCCTATCCACGGCTATCTGCAGCTGCGGCAGCGGCGGCTCTTGGTCAATGACCACGTCGCCCGCTCCGGGAATCCGGCTTGTCACCTCCTTGACGGCCTCGGCAATACGCCGCGTTTCATCCAGATCTTCTCCGTACACCTTGATGGCCAAATCGCTATGCGTTCCGGCTATCTGATCCATCACCATATCTATGATGGGCTGTGAAAAGCCTACCGTATACCCGGGCATTTTATCGATGGCAGCGGCCATGTCGTTGATCAAATCGATCTTTCGACGGCCCCTCTTCCATTGTTTGTAAGGCTTCAGCCCAATGGAGTACTCCACGTGCGAAATGGAGAACGATTCGGCGCCCTCGTCGTCTCGGCCCGTCTGCGACATCACGTACGTCACTTCTTCGTAAGAAGCCAGGTGGTGCCGCAGTTCATCGCTCATTTCCTTCGCTTTGTCTAACGAAAGCCCGGGCGGCATAGCAACCTGCACCCATATGCCTCCTTCGTCAAGCGGAGGCAAAAAGTCCTTACCTACTGTGATGCTCAACAAAATGGCAGCACCCAACACCACAGCCAGCGGCAAGAACACCCGTTTGGGACGCTCCAGCATACGTTCGGTGTGGCGTTTGTAGCTTGCCGTAAATTTCTCCAGCCACTTGTTGTGGTACACCTTCATGGGTTTTCGGTACACGGCAAAGGCCATCCCCGGAATGAGCAGCAAGGCTACAGCCAAGGCACCCAACAAAGCATATCCCACCGTAAAAGCCATGGGCGTAAAGAGTTTCTTTTCTATCCGCTCAAAAGCAAACAACGGCAGGTACGCCACTATGATAATGAGCGTAGCAAAGAAAATGGGTTTGGCCACTTCCAGCACGCGCTCCACAATCGTTTGCTCATCCAAAGGCGCATGCGGGTCGTCTTCCCGTTTTTTGAGAATCGTTTCCATCATCACAATAGCCCCGTCCACCAGAATACCAAAGTCTATGGCTCCGAGCGACAACAAGTTGGCCGGTACGTCCGTTACGTACATAAGGATAAAGGCTATCAACATAGACAACGGAATGGTTACGGCCACAATGACGGCTCCGCGCCAGCTGCCCAGAAAAATGATCAACACAGCCACCACCAACACAATCCCAAAGAGCAACGTATGCGATACCGTTTGCAACGTGGCGTCTACCAAATCTGTCCTGTCCATGAACGTGTGCATGTACACCCCCTCGGGCAAGATGTCCGTATTCAGTTCTTCCACTACTTCCCGTACTTCTTTCAATACTTTGGACGGGTTCTCATGGCGCAGCATCTGGATGATACCTTCCACCCCGTCTGAGCAATCATAATCGCCTTCCGTATAACCAAAAACGCCTTTGCGTTCCAAGTTTCCGTATTTGAGTTCTCCTACATCGCTTAAGAAAACAGGCGTTCCGTTTACCGTTTTTACGACTATATGACCCAGATCGTCCAAGTCTTTTACCAAACCAATACCCCGGACTACGTAGCTCAAGTCGCCACGAACAATCATGCTGCCGCCGGCGTTGGCGTTGTTGTCTTCAATCGTTTCTATGACTTGAGACAACGAAAGGTCGTATTCCTGTAACTTGTCGGGGTCTACCTCTATCTGAAATTGCGTGGTAATACCGCCTACGTTGCTTACATCGGCTATCCCGCTGATCTGACGCAAACGCGGAATGATGACCCAATGGTGCAAGTCTGTCAATTCTCTGAGCGTATGGTTGTTGCTCTTGAGGATATACCTGTATACTTCTCCCGTAGGCGAGGTCAAGGGATTCAATTCCGGCTGCGCATCGTACGGCAATTCCACATTGTTGATACGTTCCTGTACCCGTTGACGGGCCCAGTAATCATCTTCTTTATCGTCAAATACTAACATGATGATGGACAGCCCAAACGTATTCTTACTACGCATCACGTGCAAGTTGGATATGCCGTTCAATTCTCTTTCCAACGGAATGGTAATCTGTTGTTCAATTTCTTCTGCAGCCAGACCCGGAACTTGGGTCACTACCTGCACCGTCACGTCGGCAATGTCCGGATACGCGTCTACAGACAAATTAGACCAAGCATACATCCCAAACAAAGCAACAATCACAAAAACGGCGGCCATCAGCCACCGACGCTCAATAAGCAAGGCAACAAATTTTTTCATGCTCAATCTGTGATTAAGTAAATACCGCCTTCTTTCACTATGACCTCGTCGGCTTCCACCCCTTGTATGATAATGACTTCATGAGCATTAGCCGTAACGGCTGCAACGGGCCTTTTCACAAACACCCTTTCTGCTATTTGTACCAGCACATAGGGATTTTCTTGGCCTTGCAGAACGGCCGTAGCCGGTACTATGACAGACAATTTGGGTTCGTTGATAAAGCGCACCCTGGCAAACATACCCGGACGCAAAAAACCTTCGCTGTTGTCGCACGTGACAAATACTTGTACGGAACGCGTCTCTTCGTCCAACAATTTGCCTACGTAAGAGATGGTTCCTTCAAACGCATGCTCGGGATACGCATCTGTATATATTTCTACTCTATCCTTTGGATTGATGGATTGCAAATATCGGGAGGAATAATGTTGTGAACATCATCGGTTAGTTGGTCCGGTGTTTCAAATATTGGGTCACAAGCCGTTGTGAGCGCAAAAACACCAACAAGAACAAAAAAGAAACTAAATAACGTTTTAATTTTTTTCATAACACATATCTTTTAAAATTAATACTCTCTAAAATGGAGGTACAGATCATAAATCATAACCATCTATAGGATTATGAATGGTATTGAGGGTACAAGGGTACTAAGGCTACTGAAGGTGCTGAAGGTGCTGAAGGAATCAGTGGACACTTGTGTATAGCATTACTGTGTCCTAGGGAATGCGATGCATGTAAAGTTATGCTTTTTATAATCATTTCCAAATACTTATGAAAGATATTGTCCAGATTCGTCTGGCTATATTTTTGACCTTTAACTGCGCTGGCGTTTTCTATATTAATTATTAGTAATAACTTTAAAACAAAATTGACAGGCCATGGGTGTAATTCATATAATCACAGGATTTCTTATGATTGGCATGGGGTTTTTAGTTAAATCTTCCCCCAATCTGATAGCCGGATACAACACGATGCCGGAAGACAAAAAGAAACATGTTGATATTGAAGGACTATCAACATTCATGCGTAACAGTTTTATCATTATTGGGTTATCAATTGTTGCCGGATATTATGTATTCAAATGGATTGGATGTACCGCAATTGCTAATTCCATGATACTGATTGCCACTGTAATTGGCGTAATCATTATGCTGATACATGCACAAAAATTTGACCACAATAAGAAAAATACAAAAAAAACAAAACTCATTTATTTTATCCTTGGACTTGTAGCTGCTTTAGTAATTGGATTAATAACATATGGGTACATACCCTCAAAAGCAAAGATCACCAATGACCGTATTACATTCACCGGGATGTACGGATTTACAATGCTTGTTTCTGAAATTGATACTATCGAACTGTCTGATGCCATTCCAACTATTAAAATGCGGACCAATGGATTTAGTTCCGGAGTAGTCAATAAGGGATTCTTCAACTTAGATACATTTGGCAAGACTCGGCTACTTATCCATTCTGACAATACCCCATTCTTGATAATATCTAAAAGTACTACTGAAAAGATTATCATCAACTACAAAGACAAAGCAAAAACAGAACAGGTATTTGAAGAGATTAAAGCGCTGATTGACACATAACTGTGGCTAATACTTTCATTTACACAATTTATTGGACAGTGCTGATTTTTGCATAGATATAAAATGTGTTTTACAAAACACAAAATCTCTTCATTTTTGTGTTCTGCAAAGCACATATTTCTGCTAGACTGAATTTCTGAACCGCATCACAGGAAAGCAATCGGTTTTAATTCATAACTCGTACTACGTCCTCCCGCTGCTTCTTTTTGCAGGATGTCTTTTTCTATCAAGTCATTGATGTCTCTGATGGCAGTGTCTTTTGAGCATTTTGCAATTTTTGCCCACTTTGATGAAGTCAACTTTCCTACAAATCCATTGAGCAGTTTATTTAACAGCTTCTTTTGTCTGTCATTCATGCTTGTGTCTGCATGTTTAGACCAAAATGCTGCTTTTAGCAGGACCTT
>DUNA01000084.1 GCA_012839605.1 Bacteroidales bacterium | reverse complement strand
TGAAAATAAACATCGTGGTTCCTGATCAAGTGCCCAATGTGGTATTGGATGCAGAACAAGTCTTGCAGTTGTCCTTTGAGAACAATCCCGACATCATCTCTTACGAACGGCGTCTGATAGAAGCGCAGAAAAACGTAGCTCAACAAAAAGCCAACAAGGGTTTTCAGGCCAACTTGAACGTAGCTTTTGGTTTAAACCAGCAGGCTACCGGGCTGTTTGACTCTTACAAAGACCCCAGAGACATGCAGACAGTGAGCATTGGCATGACCGTCCCCATCCTGGACTGGGGTCGTGGCAGAGGAATGGTAAAAATGGCGCAAAGCAACCAAGAGTTGGTTCAACGTCAAGTAGATCAATCCAGACAGGACTTTGAACAAGATATCATCTTGAATGTCCGGCAATTCAATATCCAAGAACAACAGTTCCTGATTGCGGCCAAAGCAGATACGATTGCCCAGAAAAGATACGATGTGGCCAAGCAGCGGTACTTGATAGATAAAATCACAGTAACAGATATGAACAACGCCCAGTTGGACAGGGACGAAGCGCGCGTAGGCTACGTTCAAGCCTTATTCAATTACTGGCGTTACTATTACGAATTAAGGGCTTTGGCTCAGTTTGATTTTATCAACGGCTACCGCTTGGGTGCCGACTTTGAAGCGTTGGTAGATTAAATACTGATGGTGTAACAACGTCTGCGTCTGTGTTGACGGTGTTCAAAGTGTTTCCATTGGCTTTGAACACTGATGTTGTCTTCTCTTTCCGGTCCCGTTTCTGCATACAAGATACCGTGTTTCATGGCTTGTACAATGCTGTGGTGCATAATGACGCCGTTGACGCCTCTGTTTTGATACGCCGGCAATACACCAATATGGAACATATCCAACACCTTTACTTTTCTCACATCGCGTAAGATGCCCAACATCCCCAAAGGAAACATCCTTCCTCTTCCCAAACGAACGCCGCGGCTGATAGAGGGCATCATCAAGCCGTAACCCACTACTTCGTTGTCTTTGTTTTGTACGACGGTAATGAATTCTTTTCTGAGCAAAGGCATCATGGTCTTTGCAAAGTCACCCATCTGTGTTTCAGAAATGGCCGTTATGCCTTCCAACTGCTTGATCACATCGTTCAGTAAAGGCAATACCTCTTCAAAAACAGGAAGCATGTCTTTCTTTCTATCAAACGTCCTGACGGAGTATCCGTACCGTTTTTTGGCCGCTTTGGCTACGCGCTCCAGCTTCTCAGGCATTGTGTCCGGAACTTGTACTTGAAATTCCACCCAATCGGTCTTCTTTTGCAACCCTATCCGTTCCATATGTTTAGGGTAATACGAGTAATTGTATTGAGTAGAATACAAGTCCATTTCTTCAAACCCCTCTATCAACATGCCTATTTTGTCCATATAGGAAAAGCCCAAAGGACCTACGATTTCATTCATCCCTAAGAACTGAGCCCATTCTATGACTTTATTGAAAAGGGCTTGAGACACTTCATAATCGTCTATGAAGTCAAAACGCGTAAACCGGATTTGCTTTTCACCCGCTGAGTAATTGTGGGCATTGTTCAGAATGGCGGCTACTCTTCCCACTATTTTCTTGCCTTTCCAAGCCAAAAACAGCTTGCAAGAAAGATATTCAAAGGCAGGATTTTTTAAGGGATCCATGGTATATAGTTCTCCTTTTGTAAATTCCGGAACGTACCAAGGACTGTCTTTGTATAATTTCAGAGGAAAGCGTATGAATTTCCTTTTATCCGATTTAGATACTACTTCTGTAACTGTAACCATAACGAAAGGCAAAGGTATATAAAAAAATCTTGTAAATTTGTAACCTAAGAAAAACTAACATATATGGCAACAACAGCAGATTTTAAAAACGGATTGTACATTTCTTTCAATGGAAAACCTTGTTCCATCGTTTGGTTTCAACATGTGAAACCGGGCAAAGGAGCGGCTTTTGTGAAAACAAAACTACGCAACCTGGAAAACGGAAGGATCCTTGAAAACACATTTACGGCAGGAGAACGGATTGATATCATAAACGTACAAAGGCGACCGTACCAATTCCTATATAAGGACGACATGGGCTTTCACTTTATGCATACAGAAACGTTCGAACAAATTGCTCTGCAAGACGATTTGGTAGAAAACTCGGATCTTATGAAAGAAGGACAGCTTGTAGAGATGATGTTCCTGGCAGACGAAGAGAGAGTACTCACCTGCGAACTGCCTCCTTTTGTAGAAATGGAGGTTACGTATACAGAACCGGCCGTAAAAGGAGATACGGCTTCTTCCAACGCCTTGAAAGCAGCTACCATAGAAACAGGGGCGGAAATTATGGTTCCCCTCTTCATCAACCAAGGAGAAATCATTAAAGTAGATACAAGAACCCGCACATACGCAGAACGCGTAAGATAGACAACTATGAAAACACGCATTACCACACTTTTTGTTTTAGCCGTTTTTGCTTTTGTCTCTTGTGGAGAGAACGGCAAAACCCCCACCCCGGAAACCATAAAAACCGCCATAGAAGAAGGACATTTTCAAAAAGCGGAACACATGATTCGCAAGTACATAGCCTATACAGAGCCGGCCCCTGAAGAAAAAATGCAATGGGAATGGGAAATAGACCGCATGCATAGGATTGTTCTGGATTTTACAAAGACCCCGGAAGATGCCCTGGAGTATATCAGCACCTATTACCCCGATGTTACGCAAGTTTGTAAAATCCAGAACAATCCTATGCATGCGGTCTATTTCCCATTCCCATTGCATTTTTTCTTCAGGGGCCGGCT
>DUNA01000083.1 GCA_012839605.1 Bacteroidales bacterium | reverse complement strand
CATCAATTCCTACATAAATGTTTTGTCCTTTAAAACTGATTGTTGTACTTTTACTTTTGGTCTGCATAAGTCCCAGGTTTTAGTGAATAAATTGTTTGTTAAAAAAATCCAATTTACAAAAACTTTGGGGCTTATGTTTGTTTAGATTACAAACATACAGCCTTCCACAGGTGCCTTTGGGTTTGTTGTTATCGAGAAGAGTTAGAATTTTTTTTTATCTTTACAGAAGCGCAACGTTCAAAACCATGAAGAAAATTTATCTGACAGGCCTTGCGGGGCTGTTGTTGATAACGGCAACGCATTGCAAACCTTCTGCAACGTATACAAAAGGCATAGGTTTGTATCCGGGAGATTCTTCCCAAGATTACGCACCTGATTTAATCATAGATAGCAAAACACACAGAAACGTAGCAAAAGGACGAACAGTCCGTCATTCGTCAAGCTACGATTACAATCTGACGGCACAATTGGTTACAGACGGAATCGTATCGGATACCCCACCCACCTACATCAATGTCTCTACACAGATGGGGGACCTGAAAAAAAGGGAGCGTGAATGGCTTTTTGATGGAAAAATAGATTCCAGATACGTCGTTCCCGGAAACGACGTCTTTATTCAACTGGATTTCTATGGAAAAGTGCCGGCATTCACAGAAATGCATCTGAAAGGCATTTTGTCTCACGACCCCTCGGGCGTGAACGCCTATTCCATTTCCTTTTATGGATCTGAAGACGGTTTGAAATGGAAGCTCTTAAAGAAAGAGCAAGGCTCCCGATTACCCGGCAAAGTACTACGCAGAAATAGAAAAGAGTTTGCCTTTACTTGTCCTGTAAAAGACCCCGGTATATATACTTTTTACAAAATAGTTTGCCAAGCACCCGGTGTAACGGAATGGGCTTTTGCAGAATGGGAATTCCTATTGAATGGCAAACCTGTTAATATTTTGCCCTCTGCTGATTTTGTAAGTGCATGGATGAGTGAAGGTACGGGCAACGAATGGTTGGTGGTAGATCTTGGAGCACGAGCTGCTATAGACAGCGTGGTACTCCATTGGTTGAACAAAGCCATAGAGGGAAGTTTGGAGTTTTCAGACAACGGAACGCAGTGGTCAACGGCTGCTGTTTTATCAGAAGAGATAAATCCCATTGAAACCATTCGTTTCAAGCATCCCGTTCAAGGACGGTATCTAAAACTGGTTATGGACAAACCTCTGGACAACAAAAGATATGTTTTGAGTGAAATCCAAGCCTTTGGAACGGGAGGACCGGTACCTGTTCCCAAAGAACGAGCCCTCCCTGCAGGAAACAGGCTGCCCTTGAACGGAGGTGATTGGCAGTTGCAACGCAGTTCTTTGGTACAAGAAACGGGATTTGTTGTTTCAAGGAAAGGCTATCAAGGAAATAAAGACTGGCATACGGCTACTGTCCCGGCGACCGTACTTACAAGTTTTGTGAATACAGGATCCGTTCCCAATCCCAATTATGCCGACAATCAATTGCATATTTCAGAATCTTTCTTTCATTCGGATTTTTGGTATCGAACGACCTTTTTCTTACCCGAAGACTTTAACAAACAAGAATTGTTTTTGCATTTTGAAGGCATCAACTGGAAAGCCGTTGTTTTCTTAAACGGCAAACGTATTGGGTTTATGGATGGACCTTTTAAACCGTCAAAAATCAAAATCACTAAAGAGACCATACCTGGAACCACAAATATCTTGGCTATCCGCGTTATTAAAAACAGGCACTTTGGTGCTGTTAAAGAACAGAATGCGCAAAGCCCTGACCAAAACGGAGGCATTCTAGGTGCCGACAATCCTACGTTCCACGCCTCTATAGGCTGGGATTGGATTCCTACCATCCGTGGGCGCAACATAGGCATCTGGAACAACGTGTACATCACTACTTCCGGTGCCGTTTCTCTTGAAGACCCTTTTGTAGAAACATATTTGCCGCTACCGGATACAACACATGCAGATGTGTATCTGCAGGCAACGTTAAAAAATCACAAAAACGTATACGTATCGGGTATGTGGGAAGGATCCTACGGGTCGGCCTCCTTTCGTAAAGAAGTTACGTTGGCTCCGGAAGAAATACGCATCGTTTACGATACCATACAGCTTAAAAATCCCAAATTGTGGTGGCCCAACGGCTATGGAAAACCACACTTGTACCCGGTAAACATGCAATTTGTGATGGAAAGAAGCATTTCCGACAGCTTGTCTTTTCATTCGGGAGTAAGACGAATGGATTACACTATGGAAGACAATGTACTTTCTATGTATATAAACGGAAGACGGTTTATCGGACGCGGAGGCAATTGGGGTTTTCCTGAAGCCAATCTGAATTACAGAGAAAGGGAATACGACGTTGCCGTTTCATACCATGCAGATATGAATTTTACCATGATTCGTAACTGGGTTGGTCAAACGGGGCACGACGCATTTTACGAAGCTTGCAACAAACACGGCATCATGGTTTGGCAAGATTTCTGGTTGGCCAACCCTTGGGACGGTCCCGCTCCCAACAACAACCGCATGTTCATGAGCAACGCCCGGTCGTTGGTACAACGTATCCGAAACCATCCCTGTATAGCCATCTACGCCGGAAGGAACGAAGGCTACCCGCCGCCTTTCCTGGACTCGGCTTTACGCCAAACGGTAGCAGATCTCCATCCGGATATCACATACATTTCTCATTCCTCAGCAGACGGTGTAAGCGGAGAAGGCCCTTACCGAGCTCTGCCGGCCGCCGATTATTTTGGGTTGCCGGGGCAAAAAACCATGCATACGGAACGAGGCATGCCCAACATGATGAATTACAAAAGCCTGCAACGAACAATACCCGCAGAGTACCTATGGCCCATCAACGACATGTGGGGTATGCACGATTTTTGTCTGGAAGGTGCACAAAGTGCAGCTACGTTTATAGAGAGGTTGGAACGTGCTTTTGGACCGGCTCCCGATGCACGCACTTTTACAAAATATGCGCAATGGATCAATTACGACGGGTACCGAGCGCTGTTTGAAAGCAGAAGTGCATACCGCAAAGGGTTGTTGCTTTGGATGAGTCATCCGGCTTGGCCCTCTATGGTTTGGCAGACGTACGACTATTACTTTGATCCTACAGCGGCTTATTTTGCATGCAAAAAAGCATCGGAACCACTTCATATTCAGTGGAACAGCCTGTCTAACACCGTAGAAATTGTCAACTTGCATGCAGGCAACAAAGAGCGATTGATGGCATCGGTGCGAGTACTAGACACAGAGGGTGCCGTACATTGGAGAAAAGACACCTTGGTAGACTGTCCGGAAGATACAACCTTATCTTGCTGTTCAGTATCGTTCCCGGAAACGTTGTCTGACGTTCATTTTATACAATTATCCCTTACAGAGGATGGCAAAAAGGTTTCTGAAAATTTCTATTGGAGAGGAAAAGAAGAAGGCAACTTAAAAGCCTTGTTAGATCTACCCCATACACAACCGGAAGTACATACTAAGGTAAAACGCAGGAAAGAGAAGTGGACAATTACCGTTCGCTTGCGCAATACGTCCTCTGTACCTTGTCTCATGTTGCATGTACAAGTAGTAGGGAAAAAGAGCAAGGAGCAAATGTTGCCGGCTTTGTACAGCGACAATTTCTTCTCTCTTATGCCGGGAGAGAAAAAGAAAATCACCATTACTGTAAAAAACGAAGATACCCGAGGAGAAAAACCCACAATCCTTATAGACGGATTTAATATATCAACAGGGAGAAAGTAGCTTCGTGCTACTCAGGATAAAGGGTAGTGAGTAAATGTGTTTTGAATAAGCGCGTAACAGCTTGAATATATGCGAATTGAAGGCGTCAACCGCTTTCGACTACTCACTACCTTTCTTGATTTTTGCTGTATTTCGACGATTTAGGGTAAGGGTAGTGAGTGATAGCATATTCAACTAGCACGTAACTGGCTAATTTTGTGAGTGTTAGCTGAGTTTTCCGGTTTTCGCGACTCACTACCTTTCCAAAATCAGTTGAGAAAAAGCAGTGGCATCTTCTTCGGAAAAAAACTGTATTTCTATAGGAATAATCCACCCCGGAATGTTACTGTGCATAAGACGCACGGCATCTTTAGCCGTAGTAACCAACTGCCAAGAAGGGTTTTCTTGCAACAATTGTTTGATTTTCTCAAGGTCTCTCCCGGAAAAAACATGATGATCGGGGTAATTCAGATGGCGCTCCAAGGTATAATGCGTTTGTACGTATTGACGCAACGGTTCTGCATCTGCAATTCCTGTCACAAGCAAAACAGGGGATTTTTTGCAAAATTGTTGTGAAGAATTATGGAGTAACTCCGGCTCTCCGTAGGACATATAGGTATGGAAGACCGGGGCAGAGGTATTGAGTGAGGGGTAAGGAGTGAAGGGTGAGGAGTGAGGGATGAGGGGCGAGGGGCAATGTGTAAGGACTATGCAGTGGGCTCGGTGGGCGGCAGAGGGGAGGTCGCGCAGGCGACCCAGCGGCAGCAGGCGGTCTTTCCAATAGGGCCTGTTGTATTTTGACATCAAAATGGTTTTACTCGGCTTTATGCGGCGGTGCTGCATGGCATCGTCCAAGATGATCCACGGATCTTCCGGATAGTCGGCCAGCAAGCGCTCCACCCCCGCTACCCTGTCTTCACAGACGGCTACCACAACATTAGGAAAACGGTATTTGATCTGGAGGGGTTCGTCTCCCCACAACAAATGATCACCAGCTTCATCTTTAAGAACGTAATGAAATCCTTTTGTTTTTCTGCCGTAACCGCGCGAAAGCACCATGGGGTGTTTTCCTTTTTGCAGCAACAGTTCCACCAGATATTCGGTCATGGGCGTTTTCCCCGTACCTCCTACTGCCAGATTCCCTACGCAAACAATAGGTACGTCTGAAAATTCCCGGGAAGGAATGATTCCGGTATTGTACAGAAAATGACGTACACCCAATACCCAAGCATACGGTGAAAGCCCTATCCGCAAAAATGTTTTTATCCCCATTCTTCTGCAATATAATCCAAAAGATCATACAACCGGGCCGGGTCGTTCTCTGTAACCAGCTTTAAACGTACCGGTTTAAAATTGAACAGACCTTTAAAATAACAACTCAAATGGCGTCGCATTTCCAGAACGCCTACCCTTTCTCCTTTTACTGCTATAGATTTGGCCAGGTGGCGCTTGGCCAGTTCCACCCGTTCCACCACTCCCATGGGCGGGAATTCTTCTCCTGTTTCCAAGTAATGCCTGATTTCACGAAACAACCAGGGATGTCCAAAAGTAGCTCTACCAATCATAAGTCCGTCCACTCCGTACGTATCAAAAGCATGCCTCGCCTGCTGTGGGGTAGCCATGTCTCCATTCCCTATAATGGGTATGGTAATTCGGTTATTGGCCTTAACGGCTGCTATTGGACGCCAATCAGCCTCTCCTTTGTACATTTGAACACCCGTTCTTCCATGAATGGTAAGGGCGGCAATACCCACATCTTGCAAAGCCAAAGCCAACTCTTCTATAATGATGGAATCTTCATCCCAACCCAATCTGGTTTTCACAGTTACGGGTACTTTAACTGCCTGCACTATCTTCCGGGTGATTTCTACCAATCCTTCCGGGTCTCTCAACCAACCGCTACCCGCCCCTCTTTTTGCGATTTTATGTTTGGGACAGCCAAAATTGATATCAATAACATCCGGACCGGCTTCTTCCGCTATTTTGGCTGCATCTATCAAAGATTCCGGAATATGGCCGTAAATCTGAATTCCTATGGGACGTTCCTCGACAGAAAGCTTCAACTTTGCCAGGCTTTTGTGTGCATCGCGTATCAATCCGTCTGCCGACACAAATTCCGTATACACCATATCTGCACCGTATTCTTTACAAATAAAACGGAAAGAGGCATCGGTCACATCTTCCATAGGAGCCAGAAAAAGAGGTTCTTTTCCCAAATCAATTCCTGCTATCTTCATATGACAAAGATAATTTTTCTATTTTTGTAAGCCTATGAAAAACATCAAAACTATTGGAATCCTCACCTCGGGAGGCGATGCCCCGGGTATGAATGCCGCTATAAGAGCTGTTGTTAGAACGGCTATTTACCATTCATGTGAAGTAGTGGGAGTAAAATACGGATTTTTCGGTTTGTTGAACAATCTCTTTATTCCGTTACAAAGCCATTCCGTTTCACAAAAAATATCTACAGGAGGTACGTTCCTCAAATCTACACGATGTCCGCAATTCTTACAACCGGAAGCGCGCGCCATTGCTTATGAAAACATCAGAAACCAAGGAATTGATGCCCTTATTGTCGTTGGCGGTAACGGGTCGTTTCGCGGAGCAGATACCATCTGTAAAGAAATGGGAATCCCCGTTGTAGGCATTCCCGGAACGATAGACAACGACATCTACGGAACAGATTGCACCATAGGCTTTGATACGGCTGTCAACACAGCCGTCAGGGCCGTTGATAAATTAAGGGACACGGCCGATTCGCACAACATGGTGTTTTTTGTGGAAGTAATGGGCAGAGACGCCGGTTTCATTGCCTTGAACACCTCTATATCCTCCGGAGCAGAAGCTACATTAATCCCGGAAATCCCTACAACAATTGACCAGTTGTGCAATTATCTGGAAATGGAACGACGTGCCAACAAAACCTCGGGCATCATCATCGTAGCCGAAGGGGGAGAGCACGGAGGAGCAGCAGAAATTGCCACCCAAGTCAAAAAACGCCTCCCACAATACGAAACACGCGTCACTACCTTGGGGCATATTCAACGCGGAGGAGCACCTACTGCAAACGACCGTATTTTAGGCGGACTGTTAGGCCATGATGCCGTAGTAGCTCTTATAAATGGAGAAAAAGGTGTTATGGTAGGCAGGAGAAACGATCAAACCGTATACACTTCCTTTGAAGAAGCTTGTTCACGTCATTGTGAAATAAACAAGCGAATGGTAGAGATTGCATACATACTATCGCTTTGATTTCTAGAAAAAAGTAGTATCTTTGCAGCCCCTTTAATTTTAGGGGTTGTAATATATTTCAGTAATTTCTAAAAACAAACCAGGTGAACACATTATCCTACAAGACTGTAAGCGCCAACAAAGCTACCGTTACAAAAGAATGGGTAGTTATTGATGCTACAGATCAGGTATTGGGACGCCTTGCCACAAAAGTTGCATATATGCTACGCGGCAAGCACAAACCCAATTTCACCCCTCATGTGGACTGCGGAGATAACGTAATCATTATCAATGCAGAAAAAATCCGCCTGACGGGTAACAAGCTGGACCAAAAAACGTACGTCCGGCACACCGGATACCCTGGCGGTCAACGTACAGAGACAGCCAAAGAGCTGCAAAAGCGCAGACCGCTTGCTCTTGTGGAACGTGCCGTGAAAGGTATGCTCCCCAAAACACGCCTGGGTTCTGAGCTTTTCCGCAACCTTTATGTATACGAAGGTCCGGAACACCCTCACCAGGCACAAGAACCAAAACAAATTAAATTAAACGAAAACTAAACAGAGCATGGAAGTAATCAACGCCCTTGGAAGAAGAAAATCAGCCGTTGCTCGCGTTTACGTTCAACCCGGAAAAGGAAACATCATCATCAATGATCGTCCTTTGGAAAACTATTTTAAAGAAGACACCCTGCAGTATATTGCCCGTCAGGCATTAGAACTTACAGGAACGGTTTCCCAATTTGATGTAAAAGTCAATATGGTAGGCGGTGGTGTAAAAGGACAGGCAGAAGCTTTACGCCTGGCTATTGCACGTGCCTTATGCAAAATAGATGCGGAAGCATACCGTGGTATTTTAAAATCAAACGGAATGCTTACACGCGACGCCCGTGAAGTAGAGCGTAAAAAACCCGGACAACCCGGAGCGCGCAAACGCTTTCAATTCAGCAAACGTTAAAAGCTGGTTTTCAAATGCACGGCAATTGTCAAAACAACTGCGATCAATTTTTGCTACCGGTTGTTTCGGTTGTCGCGGAATAATTAAAGCGGACTGTCTTTAACACTACCCTTTAATTGAAAAAAAGAGGATTAACAAAAATCAAAAACAAATTAGTAATGCCAAGAACAAATTTCCAGGAACTTCTTGATGCAGGTGTACATTTTGGTCACCTCAAACGCAAATGGAATCCAAAAATGGCTCCTTATATCTTCATGGAAAGAAACGGGATCCATATCATTGACCTGCACAAGTCCATAGTCAAAATAGACGAGGCGGCAAACGCAGCAAAACAACTGGCTAAAGCCGGAAGAAAAATCTTGTTTGTCGCTACAAAAAAACAAGCAAAAGAAATTGTGGCAGAAGCAGCTGAGTCTGTGAATATGCCTTATGTAACGGAGCGTTGGCCCGGTGGAATGTTAACCAACTTCCCCACCATACGTAAAGCCGTTAAAAAAATGAATACCATAGACAGAATGATGTCTGACGGTACGTTTGAAACTCTTGCCAAACGCGAACGTCTTCAAGTAACTCGTCAAAGAGCCAAATTGGAGAAAAACTTAGGCTCCATTGCAGACCTCAACCGTCTGCCTTCTGCCTTGTTTATAGTGGATATTCAAAAAGAGGTAAACGCCGTAAAAGAAGCTACCCGCCTGAATATTCCAATTATTGCTATGGTAGACACCTGCTGTGACCCTACTCCCATAGATTATGTAATACCTTCAAACGACGATGCAGCAAAATCAATAGCACTCATAGTTACTATTATACGCGATGCCATACAGGAAGGCTTGGAGGAACGCAAATTGGAAAGAGAGAAAGAGGTTCCCTTTGAACAAAAAGAAGACGAAGAGATTGTTCCTGTAAAACGTACACGTGCACGTCGCCAACGTACGGAGGAGGTGAAGGAGGTGACGGAAGTGAAGAGTGAAGAGGTGAAGAGTGAAGAGAAAGAGGTGAAGAGTGAAGAGGTGAAGAGTGAAGAGGTGAAGAGTGAAGAGAAAGCAGAACCCGCTAAGAAAGAATCGGCTCCGGTAGAGAAGAAAGAAGAACCGGTAGAAGTGAAGGAAGTGAAGGAAGTGAAGGAAGTGAAGGAAGTGAAGAGTGAGGAAGTGAAGAGTGAGGAAGTGAAGAGTGAAGAGAAAGAAGTGAAGAGTGAAGAGAAGCCGAAAGATAAAAACGAATAAAATCTAAATTATATATGGAAATAAAAGCCGCTGATGTAGCAAAATTACGCAAAATGACCGGTGCTGGAATGATGGACTGCAAGAACGCTCTTGTAGAAGCCAAAGGAGATTTTGATCGTGCACAGGAAATCATAAGAGAAAAAGGAAAATTGGTTGCTGCCAAAAGAGCAGACCGTGACACTACGGAAGGTGCTGTTGTTGCACTTACAAATGAAGACAAAACAAAAGGTATCGTAGTTTGCTTGGGTTGCGAAACTGACTTTGTTTCTAAAAACCCCGAGTTTCAAGAACTGGCTTTAGGTATTGCTAATACTGCACTGGAACATATGCCTGCCAATTTGGAAGAACTCATGATCTTGCCCTTTGAGAAAGGATCCATAGAAGAAGCCGTTACCCATCAGACAGGGAAAAGCGGAGAAAAACACGCCATTCCTTTTTACAACAAATTGGAAGCTCCTTATTTGGGCTCCTACATCCACATGAACAACAAGCTGGGTACCGTTGTTGGTTTTAACAAACCCATTCCGGAAGAAGCAGCTAAGGAAATAGCCATGCAAATTACAGCTATGGCTCCCGTGTCTATAGATCGCGACTCCTGTCCTCAAGATGTGATAGAGAAAGAGCTCCATATTTACCGCGAACAAATACGCCAAGAAGGCAAGCCGGAAGCCATGGTAGAAAGAATTGCCCAAGGCAAATTGAACAGATTTTTTAAAGAGTCTACTTTAGAAGACCAAGTCTTTGTAAAAGACGGAAAGATTACTGTGAAGGAATACCTGAAAGGTGTAGACCCCGAGGTAAAAGTTACAGGTTTTGTGAGGTTTTCACTAAACGACTAACTCTCATAAAACGATAAAAAAAAACCGGCCTTGAAAGCCGGTTTTTTTCTTTTATCCCTATTGCTTAATTCCAGCCGGGATTTTGTGTCAGCACATACCCTTTGTCTTTATAAGCATCTATTTGTGCATTCCCAAGAGGTGCCAGGTATACCCTGTCTGTAAATGCATTTCTATCTGCTATAGCTTGCGGTATGTAATATCCAACCATATGGTCACCATTGCTTCCGTCATACGTAAGAATAGTTCCGTCGGTTAGTTCTACTTGAAGGACGCCTTCTTTTGAAGGAATAAGCCAGGTAGGCAGTTCTTCCTGGAAGTTTATCCACAGTCCACGCAAGATATCGGGGTTCTTGGCACCGCTCATGTAATCAATCTTCTTCCAGCGTTTGATATCCAACAAGCGCGTATGTTCGTAAACAAATTCCATTCTACGCTCCCTGCGTATCTCCCACAGGAGAGGTATCACATCGGGATCACGCTCCGGATCGTCGGGTATATTGCTTATGCTCATAGGAGCCGTTTTTTGTACGCCCCTGTCTATAGCCGTTTGATCCAAAGGTCTGTTACGTATAGCGTTTATGGAAGCATCCAAATCTGCCTGTGTTACGGCTGCGCCTCCCATGGTGGCCAGTTCAGCTTTTGCCTCTATCCAGTTTAAAACCACTTCTGCATACCTCATAACGGGATACCCGTTTGTGTTCGTATTGGAACCGTATTTTGGAGGCACGGTTCTTCCGTAATACGTGACACCCTCTCTGTCTATAAATTTACAGGCATAGAGCAAGGTAGCGGAAGAAATCATGGGTTCATTGTGGAACGTAGCTTCAAATCTGGGGTCACGGGTAAGCACCATATTTCCTAAATCCAACACATTTGCATTTTCTATAGGAGAAAGAGCATAAGGATTGCCGTCATTACAAATGAAAGATTTGGCCAGGGCCAAGTTGGGTGCCGTGGCTTGGCTTTCATTCAAGTTGGAATAAGAAGCCACGTGGTGTAATACAGCTTCAGCCACACTGTAATGTCTGTACATGAGCACTTCCTTCATACCGGCTAAGTTTTCCGAACCAAAGAGAGAGCGGAAATCTGTGTCAAATACGAATTGTCCGGAATTGATGACAAAGTCACCTGCTCTGACAGCCAAATTCAAGTATTTTTTGGCCAGTTCCTGGTTGTTGTTGTGGTATTTTTGCCATGTGCCTTCAAAGAGCATAAAGCGCGATATGAAGCCGGCAGCAATGTACCTGTTCAAGAAATTGGTTCCATCGTTTAAACGCATATTATCCAGTACGTATACAAAATCATCGTATACGCCGTTCATAGCTATGGAACGATCCTGACGGTCTTTATACAGTTCTTCCATATCTGTATCGTCTACCACAAAATCATAATAAGGTACATCTCCAAAAACATTCACCAGACGGCTGTACTCATACCCTCTGAAGAAACGGGCAACAGCAGACCAGTGCTTGTGCATCTCTTCTGAGAGATATCCGTTTTCATTCATGGTATTGATCCTATCTAGGAAGAGATTGGATTTTCTCACCCAAGCAAAGTTCCAGTTCGGTCCTGAGTATTGAGTAAGCATACTAGGCGTTTCAGTGGTACCGTATCGCGAAGACGGGGCAGCCGTTTCAAAATGGCTTTGTGTACCTGCACTGGTAAAGTCATCGCTAAAATAATACCCGCGTAAAGGTACGTAAGGTACACTCCAACCCGAGTAATACCCGGTAAAGTAATTTATGTAGTACCCGTTGGCAAAGAATCGCAAGTTGTTTTCATTGGTCCAGTAGTTGGTGTCGTCCATCGCAGATTTTTGCGGACGATCCAAAAAATCACTACATCCTGCCAAAGTAAGGGCAGTCAATGATACCAATAATAGTATATATTTTTTCATCGTCATATTTCTTTAGAAGTTAACTTGAACACCAACCGATGCAGTTTTGAAAGTAGGCGTTCCTACTCCCGTTCTACCTGTATTGTAATTGGATGTATTATATACAGAATATCCTGCTACTTCCTCAGGGTCTATAGGAAGTCCCATAAGGTTGTCAAAAGTCAGGAAGTTTTCTAGGGCCACGTACACACGCAATTTGCTAATATTGGCTTTTCTAGTCCAAGCAGCCGGTAAGGCATATCCTACTGTGAGGTTTTTCATTCTCAGGTAAGACATATCTAACAGATAGCGCGTTTGCACTTGCATGTTGTTGTTACTATTGCTGTTGGCGTTATTATAAGGTCTGGGATAGAATGCGTCTGTACGATCCGGTTTCCAGAAGTTCCCGGCAATGGCCTGGGCTTGAGCTCCGTCTCCCGAGTTGTACCCTGCAATGGTCATGGAACTGTTACCCCAAATGTGGCGCTGTCCCACTCCTTGGAAGAATACCTGCAGGTCAAAACCTCTGTATTCAGCTCCCAAGCGGAAACCGTATTCGTAACGAGGTGTAGAGTTTCCAATAACCTTCAAGTCACCGTGGTCGTCAATCAAACGGCTACCCGGGCTGATGACACCGTCTCCGTCCAAGTCTTTGAACTTGACGTCACCCGGCCCAAATTTAAAGTTGGCGCTATTCTGCAATCTTCCTTGCGTTACGCCGTCTTTTGTTTTATACACTTGGTACCCGTCTTTGGAAGTAACAAGTACTAAGTTCCCTGCACCGTCGTACTCAAAGTCGTCATTCTGATACAGTCTGTCCGTTTCATACCCCCAAATTTCTCCGTACGTTTTGCCTACGTACCAGTCATCAATACTGGTAGTTGTTCCGTACTTCGTGATTTTTGTAGTGGCATCGGCCAGTGTAACCAACGCACTCAAAATCAATCCGTTTCCAAAGGCGTAACCAAAGTCCACCGCTACTTCCCATCCGCGAGTACGTAAGGACCCAAAGTTGCCACGCGGAGCACTCGTTCCATATGTAGGCGGAATGCCTTCCGAGGGGACAATCATGTTTTCCGTATCACGCTGAAACCAGTCAAAGGAAATGCCCAATGCACTGTTGAAGAATCGTGCATCAAATCCAACGTCCAACGTCGTAATATCTTGCCACGTGATGGCTGCAGAAACAGCTGCAGGCGTTCCGTAGTACACCAATTTGGAGCCGCTTTGCAACCAAAGCGAAGTTACACTACTCATGGTAGGTACATACAACGCATTGCTTACCGTTTGGTCACCAATGCTACCCCAAGAAGCACGCAGTTTCATGCTGCTCATAATGGGCTTTGCCCATTGCATCCACGGTTCTTGCATCATACGCCATCCGGCTGAAAAAGAAGGATACCATCTCCATTGCATATGACCGGGGAACTTGGACGTTCCGTCGTAACGGATATTGGCTTCTATCAAATATTTCTCTGCATAATTGTAATTGGCACGTGCAAAATACCCCAACTGTGATTCCCAAGCTTCCGATCCACCGGAAGTTTGTGTTCCTGTTGCCAGAGAGAATTGCGGGTTAGCCACATCAATCAAAGTCGTTTTTTGTGCCCAATGCGAACCAAAGTCATACGTTACGGCACTCATACCCACCAAGAAATTCATAGAGTGGTTTTCGCCTAATTGCAAAAAGTAATTAGACGTCAAGTTGACCGTATTACGCATGGTGTTCTCTGTATACCTAATATATATGATCCGGATTGCCTCCCGGTGCCGTATAATTGTGGTGGTCCAGTTGATAAGCCGGCATGGCTCCTGCGTCTGAAGCAGATACATGCTGTCCTCTATCGTTCACATACAAACGCGTTCCGTCTTCTTTGTAACGAGGTACGGCTGCACTCCATGTATTACCGGCCGTAAAGCTGTATCCGGGACGGTTGATGACAAATTCTTGATTGGCATGCGTATAGTCCAAACGTATATCCCAATTTTCAAGAGGCGTGATGGTCAACCCCGCGTTAAAGCTTGAATAATTGGCTACACGGCTGGCCGTATTGGCAGAAGACGTTTCGTACACAGGGTTCCTGGTAGGATTCCCGTTGTCTTCGTCTACCCAGGGGAAGGTGGGTCCCCAACGGAACATGTAGTACCATACGTCGGCCGTAGTAGAGTTGGTGGCGTATGCATACCGCTTGTCGCGCTTAGAATACATAGCTCCGGCATGAACAGACAACCATTTGTTCACATTCGTTTTTAAACGGATAGAACCGTTCCAACGTCTGAAATCATCGTGTTTGGCTGTTTTCATCATACCGTTTTGGTCCAAGTAGCCCAACGATACGTTAAAATCTGTACGTCCCGCTTTACCCGTGACGGACAAGTTGTGCAACTGTGTGGGCGCCCATTCCCTAAGCATGTATTGATAGGGTTCATACGTACGAACACCTATTTTCTGATTGTTCGCATTTACATACCAGTCACGTCCGTATACCATGGGATCGTTGGCTTTAACTGTATTGCCATACGTTTTTTGCCAAGCCACCGCTTCTTCCCACCCCTTGCGGTCAATCAGCCAGAAGGCCCCCGTAGGAGTAGTCGTTCCAATACGCTCGGCTGCTTCTACCGTATATTCCAACGCGTCTACCGCTCCCATCTCAAATTTTTTGGACGGGTTTTGGAAAGCCATATTTGCAGAGTAGGTGACTTGTACTCTTTCTGTAGGAGCTCCTTTTTTGGTGGTAATCAAAATAACCCCAAATGCGGCCTTTGAGCCGTAAATAGAAGCAGAAGCTGCGTCTTTCAACACGGAAATGGATTCAATATCATCCGGGTTGACCATTTGGATACTTGGTATTTCCACGTTATCCAATAAAATCAGAGGATTTGAACTACCTTGTATAGACGCAAAGTGTCCCCTAATTTTCATAAGCGGGTCAGATCCCACTTCACCGCTTCCCACCAAAATGGAAAGACCGGGTGTGGTTCCCTGCAATCCGCGTCCTACGTCTGCAATAGGGCGTGCTGCCAACGTTTTCTCTACATCTATAGAAGAAACGGCTCCGGTCAGGTTCTCTTTCTTTTGAACCCCAAAGCCAACAACAACAAGGTCTTGCAACAACAAAGCTTCTTCTTCCATAGACACATCAATGCGTGCTCTTCCGTTAATAGGAACATGGAGCGTCTTGTATCCTAAAGACGAAAAGGAGAGTACGCCATCTGACGGAGCCCTGATGGTGAAATTCCCATCCAAATCTGTTGAAACCAACGTTTCTGTTCCTTGGACAAGAACGGTTACACCGACCAATGGCCCTGTTTTATCTACCACATTACCTCTTACGGTAATATCCTGAGCGTTTGCATACAATGCTGTCAGCAACATGATGCAAACCATGAGGAAAGATTTTTTAGATAGCATAAATAAATAATTTAGTTTAGGTTAGGTCAATCTAAGCTAGTAAGCTAATCTTAATTAAATTAAGAGAAAAAGAGTACCGGGAAAAAGGGCATGTCCCGTGAGAATTCTTGCTATAAGTAAGGGATACAGGCACGAATATCGGTTTTTTTTTCTATATTTATCAACTCTAAACTAACCTAAATATTATCATATGGATGTTTACAAATTGAAAAAGCGCTATGGGATCTCTATCCTGGCCTTTTTATTAATCGCATTGGTGTCTGTGCCTTCATGGGGACAAACCCTGACAGTGACCGGAAAAGTAACAGATTCTTCCGGAGAGCCGCTCATGGGTGTGTACGTGCTTATTGAAGGAACGGCACGGGGCCAATCAACAGGTATTGACGGAGATTATTCCATCAATGTTCCTACGGACGGCACCCTGATATTTTCATTTATGGGATTCAACACTGTGATTGAACCGGTAAATGGAAGGTCCGTTATTCATGTTACCATGGATATCTCTTCTGTTGCACTTGACGAACTTGTTGTAACGGCTTTAGGTATTAAAAAAGACCGTAAAGCTCTTGGTTTCTCTGTGACGGAAGTAAAAGCAGATGAGCTTCTAAAGAACAAACAGACAAACGTCATCAACTCTTTGGCAGGAAAAGTGGCCGGAGTGAACGTTACCCAATCGGGTGGTTCTGCCGGTTCCGGTTCTACCATTATCATTCGTGGAGGAAACTCTGCCAGTGAAGGTCGTGACAACCAGCCCCTATTTGTTGTGGACGGAATCATCTACGACAACTCTACCGTTATAGGCGGTAATTCCCAAACAGACGGTATGCAGAAAATAGCTACTGCATTTAGCAACCGTGTTATGGACATCAACCCGGAAGACATTGAATCCATGTCTGTTCTGAAAGGTGCAGCAGCAGCAGCTCTGTACGGTTCACGTGCAGCAGACGGAGTCATTGTTATCACAACTAAAAAAGGAGCCGGTGATGGTACAGTCACAGTAAATGTGGGGTCTAAATACAGTTATTCGTGGGCCAGTTCACTTCCGGAACTACAAGACGTATACGGCAGAGGTTATTACAACCAAGCCGGCGTATTCAGCGACTACACGTACAATTCTTGGGGACAAAAAATCAGTGGAAAAGCATACGACAACGTCAAAGAGTTTTTCCGCGGAGGAAATATCTGGGATAACACTGTTAGTATTTCCGGAGGAGGCAAGAACAACAACTTCTATTTGTCGGCTTCTCGTTACGACCAGGAAGGTATCGTTCCCATGACGGGATACGACAAAACAACCTTGCGTTTCAACGGAGAGCAGAGATACGGAAAATTGACCGTAGGAGCCAACGTGGCTTACTCCATTGCAAACACACAAAAAACATTTACTTCCGGAGGACTTTGGGGTGGCGGAGGAAACGGCGCCATGACAGCTGTGTACGGATGGTCACGCAGCGACGACATGAAGCACTACTTGAACGAGGACGGTACAAAATACCGCATGTTTGCTCAATATCAGGAATTGGCTTCTGACAGGGAAAACCCCTACTGGATTATCAACGAAAACAACCTGGGTGACCAAACTCGCAGGTGGACCGGTTCCGTCAACGCCAATATAGACGTAACAGACTGGTTTAATATTGTATACAGAATAGGTCTTGACACCTATACATACGACGAGCATACTTTCATTGCTCCCGGTAGTGCAGTTTCTGAAATATATCAAAACGGAAGACTGGCCAAAAACATGAGGGATTACCAATATTTGTCATCCAACTTGATGCTCAATTTCCACAAAACGTTTGGAGATTTTGATTTCAATTTGTTGCTGGGACAAACTTCTGAAGACACAAGAAGTGTTACTCAAAACCATTGGGGATACAACTTTGTATCGGCAGGAACGATTAGTTTTGCCAATATTGCAAACGAAAACAAATTCTTTACGGAAAACACCATGCGCAAACGTTTGATTGGTGTATTTGGTGAATTCCGTGCTGCTTGGAAGAATATTGCTTATTTGACCTTAACAGGACGTAACGACTGGTCTTCCACCCTTCCCATTGAAAACCGCTCATACTTCTATCCTTCTGTAAGTGGAAGTGTTGTATTTAGCGAATTCATCCCGGAAAACGATATTTTATCTTTTGGTAAAATTCGTGCCTCGTGGGCTCAAGTAGGTAAAGACGCATCGGCCTATGCCACCAACACCTATTTGTGGCCGCCCGCAGCTGTAAGTGAAGGCTTTATAGGTATTGGAAACAACTGGACACGCGGTAACCCGTACTTAAAACCGGAAATTCAAACTTCTTGGGAAATAGGTACTGAAATGCGTTTCTTTGGAGGCCGCCTAGGCGTTGACTTTACATACTATAACAGCAAGACAACAAACCAGATTGCCGCACCTCGTTTGGGACAATCTACAGGTTATATTTTCATGTCCATCAACTCCGGTTCTGTACTGAACAAGGGTATGGAATTGATGATTACGGCTACTCCCGTGGAAACGAAAAACTTCAGTTGGGATTTGACATTGAACTTGTCCGGCAACAGAGGTACTCTGGGTGAATTTATGGAGGGCGTAGACTTGTTCTACGTAACAGACGTTCAAATAGGAGGCGTTAAAGCCGCAGCCGTTCCCAACGGAGGGTATTTCTTGGGTATCACAGGAGACTACTGGATGCGTGAAACCATGAAAGACGCAGACGGCAAAGACGTGGAAAACCCGAATGGCCGCTACGTTGTTGACGAAACTACAGGATTGTACAAAACAACAGGTGTGACTACCAACGTTGTGGGTAATCGCGAACCGTCATTCATTGGCGGATTGGGGAATACTTTTACGTATAAAAACCTAAGTTTCTCTGTATTGTTTGATATCCGCAAAGGAGGTCTGATATACAACGGTACGGAATATCTATTGCTGAACAACGGTCTGTCACCTCGTACACTAGACCGCGAATCGGTCACAGTAGAAGGTGTTTCCAGCTCAACAGGACAGCCTATAAGTTATACTTATAAAGCAGGACAAATGTACGTAGTGGGCGGAGCAGAAAAAAGCGGTGATTTCATGATTCAAAGCTACTGGAGCAACTATGCGGCCAACTCATACAACTTGCTTACAGATACCAACTGGCTGCGTTTGCGTGCTCTGTCTATTTCTTACGACTTCAAAGACTTGTTTAAAAACAAAGGCTTTATCAAAGGAATGACGGCGTCTGTTACCGGAACAAACTTGTTCTTATGGAGCAACTACAAAGGAATGGATCCGGAGGTCAGTGTATCCGGTTCAGGTACCGGCGGTTCCGGATCATCCGGAATTGACTATTGCGGTGTTCCAGCTACAGCAGGACTGGCATTTGGTTTAAACTTATCTTTCTAAACAGATTTAAAATTTAAGATTATGAAAAAAATACTATATATCACTTTAAGTCTGTTGATTACCATTGGAATTACCGGTTGTAACAACTGGCTGGATGTAAACGTGGACCCGGATAACCCAAACAATGCCAGCGCTACTGTTGATAGCCGGCTTCCCTGGATTCAACACTACTACATGTACGCATGGGGTAATGCCAGTATGCGTGGAGTGACTATTGCCGGTCTTATGACCCAAACGTCTACTACCACAGCTAACGGATTGCTCTCTGCATGGAATCCCTCTCAAGCAGCTACCACCACCACCTATCAAAACTGGTTTATTGGTGCAGCTTGTAACTTGGACGATATGATTGAAGCAGCTGAAAAAACAGGTGCTTACCATTATATCGGAGCGGCCCATACCATCCATGCCATGGGATATATGCTTATGGCAGACTTGTATGGTGAAATGCCCTATTCAGAACCTTTGGGAAGCAACCCCACTCCTGTATATGACGATGGAAAAACCATTTTTGACGGCTGTATAGAACGTCTGAATCTGGCTTTGGAATTCTTCAATAAAACTCAGGAAGAAGGTGCTACTCCCTTGGCTGCAGGTGACAGCTGGAATAACGGAGATGTTCAAAAATGGATCAAATTGGTTCATGGATTGCAAGCACGTTGGTTGAACAAATTGTCTAAGAAATCAGCACTTTACAATCCGGAATCCGTTTTGGCCGCTTTATCAAAAGCTCCTCAGTCCAATGCGGAAAATACAGTAATGAAGCATAACAACTCCGGTAACCAGGACACCAACTTCACCGTTGGCGACCCGTACCAAAACAGTGTCATATGGGACTGCTCGGCTTGGGGTGCTACACAACGTTACACAAGATGGTACCAAAATCTGTTTACCAACCTGAAAGGAAAAGGCGTCATAGACCCGCGTACTAGCAAAGTATTCCCTGCTCGTATGAGCAACATTGTAACAGGTGATGGTGGAGCTATCCTAAGTCACGAATGGACACGCGACGTCGGTGTGGATGTTATGTATGGAACACGTAGAATTTATGGAGCCTTACTCCAAGCCACCGTAGCTACAGCAGATGTAGAAAACAGCTACACCATCACAGACAGTGATGATATGGCCGATATCCTGGAGTTCTTTAGCAACGAAGGGTTCCCCTTTGATGTGAGCGGTGACGTAGTTCATGTTACCTATCCCAAAGGAAGTCTGTACATACAAACAAACGACTACAAGCAGGTAAAAGACCTGGAATATGTAAACATGAGGGCTCTGGCTCAATCACAAACAGGTGGAAGAGCCATCAACGACTCGTATTTCTATCCCAGTTCTGCTTTTAACGTAGTAGCCGGTACTGGTTCCTTCTGGTCTCGCCCCGATTCCGATTCCGATATCCTGACGTATTACGAAATGTGCTTCATCAAAGCCGAGGTGTACATGCGTCAAGGCAACAGTGGAGCTGCATATGATGCATACAAAGAAGGTATAAGAGCCAGCTTTGACAGGATGCAAATGAAGCTGAGAGATTGGGAAGCCATGGGCACGGCCAACCCGGACCAACACCCCATGAACCAAGCAGATATAGACGCTTATATGGCAAGCCCGGCAGTAGCACAAAGCGCAGCCGAATTGACCATGTCTGATATCATGTTGCAAAAAACCATTGCTTTGGGAATTAACGTAGAAACATGGAACGATATGCGTCGCTTCAATTACGGAGCAGGCAACATTGGAAACTTTGGACAAGTCTACCTGAACTACGTAAGACCTGCCGAGTTTTCAGCTCCCAACAAGTTCCCCGGAGCTTCGCCTACAGACGAAAACTACTGGTTCCGTCGCTACAGCCAATGCTCACACGAAACCAACTACAACAAAGACAACGCTAAGGCCTCCAACCCGCTAGCCCTTGACTTTGCTAACGGAGCTATCTGGAGCGATCCCGTTTGGTGGGATAAAGCAGAATAATACCTGCTAATCCATAATTGATAAAAAAAGGGTGGCCTTCCGGTCACCCTTCTTTTATTATAGATCCTGCTACGATATTGGCCACACGAGTTCGCATGCTGATGGCTGCTCCGTCGTCGTGCGGATGTACGCGGTTTGCCAACAGGATAATGGCTGTATCTGTTTCCGGATCCAGTACCATGCTCGTTCCCGTATAACCGGTATGTCCGTATACTGTTTTGGGATTGAACAAATCGCCATTCCAGGAACCGGCTCTTCCCCAACCCAGATTCCTTCCGTACGCTTTCACATCGGCAGGTATTCTCTCCATAGCTTTTACCGTCATAGGACCTAAAATCCTACGCCCTTGAAAAGTTCCGCCATTCAATAAAGCAACAGCTATAACGGCTAAATCTTCTGCATTGGAAAATACGCCTGCATTACCGGAATTGCCGTCGTTGAGCAAACGTGCCAAGGGGTCATGAACCTTACCTACTAGCGGGAAGCCATCTTCTTGCAGTTCGGTAGGTGCGCATAAAGCCAACGTTTCTCCTTGCGGGTTGTACATGGTATGTTGCAAACCTAACGGATCAAATACTTGTTCCTGTGCATACGCCGCCAAAGTAGTTCCGGTCACTTTTTCTAAAATGTGCTGCAACGTAATAAAGTTCAGACAGCTGTACACATGGCCTTCTTTGGGTTTGTAGATACGGGGACAATGGCAAATGTATTCCAATAACCCCTCCGGCGAAGGAGAACCGTACTTTTCTATCAACTCTTCCGTAGGTCCGTATGCCGGCAAACCGGAAGTATGAGTCAACAAATCGGCTATGGTAATACGTGTTTTGCGTCCCGTATCTTTATCTACCCATGGTTGAAAATGGGGCAGATATACATCTACAGGGTCTATTAACCTAATCTGTCCTCTCTCTATCAACTGCATAATACTTAACGTAGTACCTACGCATTTGCTGACAGAAGCCAGATCAAATACCGTTTTTGTTGTCATAGGCAGCGTATCGGGAGCCAATTGACGGTTTCCATACGCTTTCAAATACACCATTTTTCCATGACGTACTACTGCCAAAACGGCTCCAGGGATATCTTCTGACTGGATGGCATCCCAAATGACATCGTCCACAAGAGCCAAGTGCTCCCCGTCCATACCCATTTTCTCCGGCGTGGATGCAGGAACAACAGGGCTTTGGAGGCCTCCGGCACACGAAACGGCAAGCCAGAGACCCAAAGCTAAAATAAAGCCTGTTTTTTTCATGGGACAACTATTTCAGCAATCCGCGGTTACGCAACAAAGGAGTTTCTGTAGGCTCTTTTCCACGGAAACGTACGTACTGCAACATGGGCTCATCCAATCCACCCTCTGCCAAAATGTATTTGCGGAATTTTTCTGCGTATTCTTGATTAAAAATATCTCCTGTTTCGGCAAACGCATCAAATGCATCCGAATCCAATACCTCTGCCCACAAATACACATAATAACCAACTGCATACCCTCCACTGAAAATGTGGGAGAAATATGTAGAACGGTATCTAGGCAATATTTCGTCAATCAAACCGTATTTTTTCAACGTTTCTTTTTCAAACGCATTTACGTCGTACTCCCTTTCTTCAGTAGCCATATGGTAATCCATATCTAACAAGGCGGCTGCAATAAATTCTACCGTAATAAAGCCTTGGTTAAAGTGGCCGCTGTTTACCAATCTTTTGATCAAGTCTTCCGGCATGGGTTCGTCTGTTTCGTAATGACGTGCGTACACTTCCAACACTTCCGGCTCTATTGCCCAGTGCTCATCTATTTGCGAAGGCAATTCAATCATATCTCTAGGGATGGAACCGCAAATACGTCTATAATCACCGCGGCTGAAGAAAGAATGCAACGCATGACCGAATTCGTGGAAGAGCGTTTCTGCCTCGTCCCAGCTCAACAATACAGGCTGATCGCCTACTCTGGCCGGGAAGTTGGTAGTAACTGTCACTAAAGGGAATTGTTCCGTTCCGTCTTCCAAGATTCTGTATCTACGCAAACCGGAACACCAAGCTCCTGCATTTTTGCCGGCACGGGCCGGATAATCCAAATACAAAATGGCCAAATGGCTGCCGTCTTTATCTATCACTTCATACGTTTCTACTTCCGGGTCGTACACGGGAATGTCCGTATGTTTTTCAAACGTCAAACCGTATAACTGATTGGCTACATAGAACATTCCGTCCCTTACGTTTTCCAGTTTAAAGTATGGTTTGATTTCTTGTTCGTCCAGGTCGTATTTTTCTTTACGCAGTTTTTCTGCATAATACCACCAATCCCAGCTATCCAGTTTGAAGTCTGCACCTTCTCTATTTGCAATTTTTTGCATGGCAGCCAGTTCTTCTTTGGCTACTCTCAGAGCCGGTTTCCAAACACGTTGCAAGAACGAATACACGGCATCCGGAGTTTTGGCCATATTGTTGACCAATACAAAGTCTGCGTACGTATCATAACCTAACAAGTTGGCTCTTTTCAGTCTTAAATTGACCAATTGACCAATGATTTCCTTGTTGTCGTTTTCGTTCTCGTTATCACCTCTCATGTAGTACCCTTTATACAAGGCTTCCCGTAATTCCCTGTTGTGTACGTATTGCAAGAAAGGAATCCAAGAAGGTTTATCGGGAGTAAAGACGTATTTGCCTTCCATACCCAACTGGGCAGCTAGGTTGGCCGCAGCTTGTACATTGTTTTCCGGTAAACCGGCTAAATCTTCTACGTTGTCTACCACCAATTTGAACGCCTTTGTTTCTGCCAATAAGTTTTGGCTGAACTGCAAACTCAAGTTGGATAGTTGTGTATTGATTTCTTTAAGGGTTTCTTTGTCCTCATCAGACAAAGCAGCTCCGCCGCGAACAAAGTCGTCATAATACTTCTCTAAAGTCCTCAACTGCTGTGCATTCAACTCCAGCTCTTCCCTATTTTGGTACAGCTTGTCAATTCTTTCAAACAGCACGGGATTCAGCTGTATCTCGTTTCTATGACGAGTAAGCATAGGTGTCATTTCGCGAGCCAACGCTTGCAGTTTTTCGTTCGTGTTGGCACTGTTGAGCGTGGAAAACACAGAACTGATGCGTCCCAGCAATTCTCCGGCTCTGTCATAAGCAGCTACCGTATTTTCAAAGGTAGGCTCCTCTTGGTTGTTGACAATGGCATCAATTTCTGCTTGATGTTGTGCCATAGCCTCTTTAACGGCCGGCATAAAATGCTCCGTTTTAACCTTATGGAACGGAGGTGTCTTAAAAGGAGTGTTGTACTCCTGTAATAGTGGGTTGTTTTTCATTGGATTGCATGCTCCGGCTGCTAAAAAGCCGAGGATTACTATCAAAAATGTTTTTCTCATAATAGGTATTTATTAAAAATTGTTATTAACGAATGCTATCAAATCTTGGGCAAACCCTTCCCAAGACAATTCTTCTTTTATCTTTTCTATGTTCTTGACAAATACGTCTCTATCCATAGTGAAAAATTTACGTATTGATTGTTTCAAAGAACATGCATCTGTGCTGCCGGCTACCAAACCGGTTCCGGGACCTTCCACAGCCTGTGCTAACCCTCCTGCCGGCGTCACTATAACAGGCACGTCAAAATGATAAGACATAGCAGTTATACCACTTTGTGTAGCTGTTTTATAAGGTAACACACAAACATCCGCTGCAGAAAAAAAGACGGGTACTTCCGCATCGGAAATATAACGATTGAACACTTTTACAGCTCCCGGGTTGGGTAGTTTTTCAATCATCTTATCGTATTTATCAAAACTGCCATAGCTTTCCCCCGCAATCACCAACTGGTAATTGTCACCCAGTTCTGCAAAAGATTCCAGCAATATATCAAGCCCTTTGTAATCCCTTATAAATCCAAAAAACAACAACGTTCTTTTCTTTGGATCCAATCCCAGTTCTGCTTTGGCTTTCAGAACATCCTGGCGCTCTCCAAAATGGTTGTATAAAGGATGCGGTTTCAGCATACACGGTATGTGAGGATTCAGAGCCCTGATATCGTCTTTGACAGATTGACTCATAGCTATACAACCATCCAATTGTTTTAAAAACCACCTTGATAACGTCTGATCGGCTATGTTGCGTTCATGTGGAATCAAATTGTCTATAATGGCAAACGTTTTGGTTCCTTTTCTTTTCACCTTACGCGCCACGGTTCCTAGAGAAGGAGCAAAAAAGGGCATCCAATACCGCATAAGCAGTACATCGGGCTGCTCCTTATTGATACGTGAAGCTGTTTTTACATAAGAAAAAGGATTGATGGAATCCAGCATGGGCTCTGAATCAATCCGTACGGCATCGTCTTCCTTTGGAACGCGTTGCGTCTTTCCGGGAAACAGCAATGAAGGGTATTGCCGGCTGAAATTGTATGCTTTTACCTGGTATGTTTTTTCCAGTTCCTTAAAAAGGTTGGCATTAAATTGTGCTATTCCGCCGCGAAACGGATAGAAAACAGAGATATATGCAATTTTCATATCTTACAAATTTAATAAAAACACTGGATGTGACAATAAAAAAAGCCCTCCTATAGGGAGAGCTTTTTTACTAAAGTTTCATCTATTAACGAGCAGGTCTGTCTCTTCTATCTCTGCGGTCCCTTCCGTCTCGTCTGTCGCCGGAACGCCTGTCGCGGCCGCCTCGGCCACCTCGGCCATCGTGCATTCTGCCACCACCGGCAGCAGTTGCAGTACCTACGTTAGGCGAAAGGTCGCGTTTTCCATAGACTTCACCGTTACATATCCACACTTTGACACCCAGCACACCTACTTTTGTATGTGCTTCTGCCAGTGCGTAATCAATATCTGCACGGAACGTATGCAAAGGCGTACGTCCCTCTTTAAACATTTCACGACGAGCCATTTCTGCTCCGCCCAACCGTCCGCTGATCAATACCTTTATTCCTTCTGCCCCCATACGCATGGTAGATGCTATGGCCATTTTGATGGCACGACGGTAAGATACACGTCCTTCAATTTGACGAGCAATGTTGTTGGCTACAATAGTTGCATCCAGTTCCGGGCGTTTCACTTCAAAAATATTGATTTGAACTTCTTTATTGGAAATCTTTTTCAATTCTTCTTTCAGTTTCTCAACTTCTTGACCTCCTTTTCCAATAATGATTCCCGGACGTGCCGTATGAATAGTTACAGTAATCAGCTTAAGGGTTCTTTCTATCACAATACGCGACAAACTGGCTTTTGACAACCGGGCTACCAAATATTTTCTGATTTTGGCATCTTCTGCCAAACGCTCCGGATAATTCCCGCACCAGCTTGAATCCCAACCACGGATAATTCCTATACGGTTACTGATCGGATTTGTTTTTTGTCCCATACTATGCTTCTTTTACTGTTTGTTGTTTTTTATCCACTACTATTGTCACGTGATTTGAACGCTTACGAATGCGAACGGCACGACCTTGAGCAGCCGGACGGATTCTTTTCAAGATTCTGCCGTTATCTACCGTTATGGTCTTAACAATTACGTTGCCGTTTTCCAACTCTTTCCTGTCGCCTTCATTTTTTGCTTCCCAATTGGCAATAGCCGATTTGAGCAATTTTTCCAAACGGACGGCAGGTTCGTTTTTTGTATATTTTAAAATATCCAAAGCGCGATTCACTTCTTCTCCCCGTATAAGATCGGCTACAAGACGCATCTTACGGGGCGACGTAGGAACATTGTTCAGCTTGGCATAAGCTGTTTGTTTCCTTATTTCTTTATGGCGTTCGGCCATTTTTCTTTTTCGAGCTCCCATTAGTGTTCTCTTTTTTTACTGTTAACGATTGCCCGAGTGACCTTTAAAAGTACGCGTGGGCGCAAATTCACCAAGTTTATGGCCAACCATGTTCTCGGTAATATATACCGGAATAAACTTGTTTCCGTTGTGTACGGCTACTGTGTGGCCAACAAAGTCGGGAGAGATCATACTGGCTCTTGACCAGGTCTTTAGGACTTCTTTTTTCATTTTCCCTTCATTCATGGCAATGATTCTTTGTTCAAGTTTTGCTTGTATGTAAGGGCCTTTTTTTAATGAACGACTCATGATACAAATTTTATCCGGTTATTTTTTTCTTCTTCTTTCAATAATGAACTTACTGGAGTTCTTCTTAGGATTACGTGTTCTGTAACCTTTAGCCGGCAATCCTTTACGTGAGCGAGGATGTCCTCCGGAAGCACGGCCTTCTCCACCACCCATGGGGTGGTCTACAGGGTTCATGGATACTCCGCGGGTACGAGGCCTGCGACCCATCCATCTTTTTCTTCCTGCCTTTCCGTCTTGTTCCAGGCTGTGGTCCGGGTTGGAAACCGTACCTACTGTGGCACGACACGTTACCCTTACCATACGAACCTCACCGGACGGCAAACGAAGAATGGCATGATTGCCTTCCCTGGCGTTCAGTTGCACATAAGAACCGGCGCTACGAGCCATGGCGGCACCTCGGCCCGGATGTAATTCTACGTTATGTATCAATGTTCCCAAAGGTATATCCGACAAAGGCAACGTATTGCCAATTTCCGGAGCCACTCCGGGACCCGATTCAATCGTTTGTCCTACTTGCAGACCATTCGGCGCTATAATATAACGTTTTTCTCCATCTGCATACACCACCAATGCAATGCGAGCACTGCGGTTGGGGTCGTATTCTATCGTCTTTACTGTAGCGGAATACTCGTCCTTATTGCGCAAGAAGTCTATCTTGCGGTATTGACGTTTGTGTCCGCCACCCATGTTGCGCATTGTCATTTTACCCTGGTTGTTCCTTCCACCGGACTTTTTGATGGGTTCCAAAAGCGATTTTTCCGGAACCGTGCAGGTAATATCATCAAATGCACTTATGATTTTATGTCTTTGACCGGGTGTTACCGGTTTGTATTTACGTACTGCCATAGCTTAAATGTTGCTGTAGAAATCAATTTTATCATCACCAACAAGCGTTACATACGCTTTCTTAAAATGATTGGTACGTCCGGCCAATAAACCTGCCTTTGTATAACGGCTTTTGCGTTTTCCACTATAATTTATGGTATTCACATCTTTAACCGTAACTCCGTACATGTTTTCAACTGCTTCTTTTATCTGCAGTTTGTTGGCCCTGCGGTCGACAATAAACCCATATCGGTTCAATGTTTCCGCTTGATCAGTCATTTTCTCTGTAATTAAAGGCTTAATCAAGATATCCATCGTCATGCAGATTGAGTTGTTCCTAATTGTTGGTTAAGCATTGCCTCTACCCCTTCTATAAGAATAAGGCTTTGGGCATTCAATATGTCATAGGTATTCAGCTCATTTATGGTGACTACCTTGACCTTTTCAAGATTCCTGGAGGACAAATAGATGTTGTTGTTGTTCTCCGGAAGTACCATCAAGATTTTTTTGCCTTCTACATTCAGATTTTTACAAATAGTGCGGAACGCTTTTGTTCCGGGCGCTTCCATTGTAAAAGGCTCGAGAATGGTTATGGCCTGGTCCTGTACTTTATAAGTAAGAGCTGACCGTCTAGCCAATTGCTTGAGTTTTTTATTGAGTTTAAACCTATAGCTCCTGGGTTGCGGACCAAAAGTCCTACCTCCTCCCACGAATATTCCGGCTTTCAAACTTCCGTGACGAGCTCCGCCCGAACCTTTCTGACGAACAATCTTGCGTGTGCTATGAGCTATCTCCCATCTCTCTTTAGTCTTGTGCGTACCTTGGCGTCTATTGGCCATATGCTGTTTCACGTCAAGATAGATGGCGTGGTTGTTCGGTTCAATACCAAATACGGTAGGGTCCAGGACTACCTTTTTTCCGGAATCCTGACCGTCTATTTTATATACTAAAATTTCCATACAGTTAGACCTCCAATATTACGTAAGAACCAGGGGCACCGGGAATGGAGCCTTTTACAACTACTAAATTGTTCTCAGGGATAATTTTCATTACCCGTAAGTTCAGAACTTTCACTTTCTCTCCTCCCATACGACCCGGCATTTTCTTACCTTTGAAAACGCGGGATGGCGTTGCGGAAGCACCCAGAGAACCCGGGGCGCGAAGTTTGTGATACTGACCGTGAGATCTGCTTGCTCCGGCAAATCCATAACGTCTTACGACGCCTTGGAAGCCTTTTCCTTTAGAGATCCCGGACACGTCTACCCAATCTATAAGACTGGGATCGAATATGTCACTAACAGTCACAGTGTCGCCCAAGCGCAATTCTTTTTTAAAATCATTTGGAAATTCCACCAATTTGCGTTTGGGTGTGGTTTTTGCCTTTTCAAAATGGCCCTTCAGGGCCCCGCTGGTGTGTTTCTCTTTTTTCTCGTCATAGGCAAGTTGCACGGCGGCATAACCATCTTTCTCTTCCGTTTTCACTTGCGTAACTACACACGGACCAGCCTCAATCACAGTACAAGGAATATTTTTCCCGTTACTGTCGAAGATGGAAGTCATTCCAATCTTCTTTCCAATTAATCCAGGCATTGGTTGTTAATTTGGTGTTTATCAATAAAATGAACGATTCCCGCAGAAAATGCGGGCTGCAAATATAGGTGTAATTTTGGAAATAGCAAAAACAAAATGAAGGCAGGAAAAAATTCATGCGTTGCATAAAGGAGTTAACCCCCTGTTTCACAGCCAATTGTTAAAAACATGCCCCCGGGGCACGTTTTTAGTAACGCTCAGTGGATCAGCAAATTAACTTGTTTATGCGACGCACACAATTCTACTTGAAGAATGAAGCGACTTTCCCTGCAGGCAATGCCTCGACCGTTCGGCCGCCCATGCCGGTCATGGTTTCAGCTGCAAAAAGCGAATTCAAGATGGCTTCCTCTGTGGCCTCGATGGCGGCCATGAACAGGGACGAGCAGTTGTCGTTATGCAAGTAAGACGGCGTATAGCGCGGTGTGCTACGGATTAAGTTTTCAGGAGCAACGGAAAGTGCCAAAACGTAATCGCCACTGCCGTTAGAAGCAATGCCTCCTGTGCGTGCCAGCCCCATCATGCCTCGTTTGGCCAGACGTTCCAGATTCCGTTCGTTCAATGGCGCATCGGTGATGATAATGATCATGCACGATCCGTCCGTATCCGGGTTTGTCAGACACTCCGGTGCGACTGCCTGCTGCGCTTCCAATTGGTTTTTGTAGGAATATTGGGCCAGCCGCTCTCCCACGTTGACACCGGCTATTTGAAGAACACCGCCGAAGTTGGTTTGTGCCAACACGCCTACGGTATAGCCTCCCAAGCCTTGGGGCAATACGCGGCTGCTGGTGCCAATGCCGCCTTTGAACCCAAAGCAAATGGTACCCGTACCGGCACCTACATTGCCTTCTTCAACGGGACCCGTCGCAGCTTGTTCCAATGCCTGCAACACGTGGTCCGATGTCACGTGCCGGCCTCTGATATCGTTCAGTCCGCCGTCGTTTGTTTCTCCCACCACTGCATTGACCGATTGTATCTTTTCGTTTCCCGGTTGTGCCAACATATAAGAAATCAATCCTTCCATCCCTGCGGCAACGGATAAAGTGTTGGTCAAAACAACAGGCGTTTCTATATTGCCCAGTTCCTCTATTTGTGTTGTGCCGGAAATCTTACCAAAACCGTTTCCTGCCCAAAAGCCGGCCGGAACTTTCTCTCTGAATAGATTGCCTTCGTGGGGGAGGATGGCCGTCACTCCCGTTCGGATGTCGTCGCCTTCTATCAATGTCACATGACCTACTTTCACGCCTGCCACATCGGTGATGGCATTGAGCGGTCCGGGCTGCATCACACCTGTTTTGATTCCGTAATCCCGCATCCTGTACCGGCTGTTGTTGCCGGCAGGCCTGGTAGGTTCCTGAGCCGAGGCCGGGCCGTTTGCGATCACAATCGTAAACAGCAGCCCGATAGTCCACAGTACGTGTTTTTGTTTCATAATCTTCTTAACTAAGTCCCGTGATTACTCCGTCTTTGATATCCATGAATTTGGCTTGTGGAGTCTTGGGAAGACCGGGCATACGCAAAATATCACCGGCTATAGCCACAATCATTTCCGCTCCGTTGTTGATGATCAAATCTTGAATGTTCATTTCAAAATCTTTGGCCACTCCATAGGCCTTGGCGTCTGTTGAAAAAGAGTATTGAGTCTTGGCAATACAAACGGGGTAATGGGCCAGCCCCATAGCTTCTATTCTTTTCATACTTTCACGAGCCGTACCGTAATAAAAGACGTTTTTGGCTCCGTAAATGCCGCTTGCTATTTTCCAAATCTTCTCTTCAATAGTGTCGTTCGTTTCATACGTGAACTTCAACGGTTCGGAAGGTTTGTTTTCAATCGTATCTACCACTACACGTGCCAATTCGGCAGCTCCCGCTCCCCCTTCCACATACGCGTTATTCACGGCAAAAGGAACACCCAAGCTTTCACAGCGCTCACGTACAAGGGCTATTTCTTTTTCCGTATCTGTACCGTATTTGTTCAAGGCCACTACAATGTTTTGGCCAAAACCCTTCAAATTTTCTATGTGTTTTTCCAGATTGGCCAAGCCTTTTTCAACTCCTTTCATATCTTTCTTTTGCAATTTGGCCAAATCTGTACCGCCGTGCATTTTCAAACCTTGCAACGTAGCTACCAAAACAGTCAACTTGGGTTGCAGCCCGCCTTTGCGGCATTTGATATTAAAGAATTTTTCAGCTCCCAAATCGGCTCCAAATCCGGCTTCAGTAACTACATAGTCGGCATGCGTCATAGCCGTTTTTGTGGCAACTAAAGAGTTACACCCATGGGCTATGTTGGCAAAAGGACCTCCGTGAATAAACGCCGGAGTACCTTCTAAGGTTTGCACCAAATTGGGATGGATGGCGTCTTTCATCAAAATAGCTATAGCACCTGCTACTCCCATGTCGTCTACGTAAAACGGTGTGCCGTCGTGTTTGAATCCTAAGATGATTTTTCCAATCCTTTGTTTTAAATCCTCCAAATCTTTGGACAGACAGAGTATGGCCATGATCTCTGAAGCCGGCGTGATATCAAATCCCGTAGCCCGGGTTACCCCGTTCGTTTTGGCTCCCACTCCGGACACAATGGAGCGCAACGTGCGGTCGTTCACATCCAATACCCGCTTCCATACTATTTCCTGAAGGCAAATACCGTGGTTTTGCTCCTGATATATGTGGTTCTCCAACAGAGCAGCAATCATGTTGTTTGCCGAGGTAACGGCATGAAAATCTCCTGTGAAATGCAAGTTGATATCCTCCATGGGCACTACTTGTGCATATCCCCCACCGGCCGCCCCTCCTTTCATTCCAAAGCACGGTCCCAAAGACGGTTCGCGCAACGCCACCATAGATTTTTTTCCTATATGGTTCAAACCCATAGAGAGACCAATAGACACCGTCGTTTTACCTACACCTGCTTTTGTAGGTGTTATGGCCGTAACCAAAATCAAATTGCTTTCGTTTACTTTCTTTTCGTCTATGAGCTCTTCGGGAACCTTGGCAATGTAATTGCCCTTAAGACTCAAATTTTCCTTGTCAATCCCGGCATCATAAGCTACCTCTCTGATGTCTCGCATCTTGTATGCGCTCGATATTTCAATGTCTGTTTTCATGTTATTTTTTACTCTACAAATATTTCCCTAACAATTGTCTGTGTATAATCTTCAAAAGATAATACAGATTTTATAATATAGCTGCCCGCCTCTAAAGAAATAGTATCTCCCGTTTCATAAGGAATTTCATTGACAAACCATTGTACGGCCAAAGGCCTTTCCACATGCGTTACAAAAGGCACATCGTTGAGTTTCAAGAGCAGTTGATCTCCTGCCTGAAATCTTCCCGTATCTATGGGCATCAAATAATAACCCAACGCAAAAAGAGCATCATCTTCCGGTTGTTCTTCTGCCTCTTCTGCTTGTTTAACGGTAGCAGAAATAATAATGTTGTTGAAGTCTTCCGGCCACGGTTCTCCTTCTATCAGATAATGCATGCTTTGTGCCGCATACCCTCCAAGGTAAACCATAGGGCCCTCATCGGCCGCTAATGGCCACTTGTCATCAATACCTACCACATAATAGCCTATACGCACCAGTTTGCCTTCCGGGATAGTTATTTCCGCATCACTAATATCGACCGTTACAGGTGCGTTGAACACATACTCAGACAACTCGCGTTCAAAGATTACTTCTTTGTCAAACAATACAAACACACCTACTTCCGAGGCGGTACTTCCGTACATAATAAACTGTATGGTCTGCAAAGTATCTCCTACATACGGTTCCAGTTCTTCCGCAGAAAATCCTACGGCTCCGTATACAGGGTATTGCGGGTCCTTAAATCCTACCCTCCAATATCCATCCCATTCGGAGTGTTTTTTCAATACACCCTCTTCATAATCCAGACTTTGACACAGTGAAAAGTCTTTGCGAATCAGACCGGGCGCTATTACAAAGACCTCTTCAGAAGCAGATACATACCCCTCTGCTGTTACCTGAATGATGTACTTGCCTTCCTCAAAATCGCAGTCCAACGTGTAATTTCCTTGTGCATCAGTGGTAGTCTCAAGCAGTTGCGATTGCAGCGGAACTGAAGACACTTTTTGCAAAACAGGACGCCCTTCAACTGCGCCCGCAGAATGAAGATCCCTTACGCTTTCCGAGTCGTAAAAAACAGCCACACTCGCCCCTTGTATAGGCTGTTCGCTTACGTTCGTTACGCGACCCACAAATTCCAAGTTGGTGGCTTCTTGTACGATCACCGTAAAAGCGGCCTTGTTTCCCAAGTTTTTTATATCAGTCAAACCAATACCCGTCTCATATCCCGCATGGTCTACAAACGCAGGCAAGGTGTTGGGTGTAAAAGAGGTGTTGTTGGTACTTCCCGGGAAAGGCACCTGTTGCTCATGTTGAATGGCAGATTCCGGATAAACAGCCTCTATCAAATCAAAGCATTGGTGGTTTGCATACGCGTTAATCCCATCCCAACTGGCCCAACGGTCGTTTGCCGTTATACCACCAATCTTGTTGTTGGATTTATCCACGTGGTAAATCAACAACCCCGTACCCGGTAAGTGGTAGTCCCATCCTTTTTTCTCGCGGTATTCAAATAAGAAATATTCGTTGTTGTTGCTCGTATGATGGATATAACATGCGTTGTCTGTTACCGGACTCAAGAAATATTCTTTGCTTTCCGTAAATTGCATGGGATACTTGTTGTACCAGCCCAGCAAATTTCTTTCCTCTATGTTTAAATAAGGAGGCGTCCTGCCGTAATTGTTGTAATTCCCCCCGGACATCAACGAAAAAGACGCCAACCCTCTGGCCCATCCGTTTTCTTCTCCGTCCGTATCATAAAAATCAGGCATTCCCAAGACGTGACCAAATTCATGGCAGTACGTCCCAATACCTGCCATAGTTGTTCCTTGGTGTCCTCTCAATTCAGAGGCACATGCATAGGAAGACAATCGGACTCCGTCATATACCACGTTTTCATAATATACATTCCAGGCATGCGGCCAAATGGTGTAATCTGGCCCTCCTTCTGCCTCGTTATGACCGGCAAAAAAGACAAACACGTTATCTACAATGCCATCTCCATCATTATCGTATTGAGAAAAATTCACTCCGTATTGCTGTCTAGCCAATTGGGCAGCTTCTATTACCATTTCTTGAGAGCGCTCATACATTTCACCTCCGTCTTCTTTATTGGCTCCATAGTATCTCACGCTTTTACTCAGGGTAATGGGACCTATCACATCAAACTCAGGTGCAAAGGCACCTGACGAATTCTCATAATAATAATCCCGTACAGAACCCGTACCTCCGTTCTCGGAATATCCCTCTTGGTTAAGCATTCGGGTAAAGGCCAAATTGGAATTGGACACGGAAAAATACAAGTCGTTAAACTGCACCAAAAGCACCAGAAACCTTTTGCTACCCATAGAAATGGAAGAAGAGGCCTTTGTCCTTGCCGTGTTTCTTAAAAACTTTGCTCTTAATTGTCGTGCACGCTCCACAGCTACAGCCGGAGTCGTAACAGACCGAGTCCCCATGGGCATGGACCTTTCACTCACACGCATTGCCGTTGCCTCTATCGTTCCCTGAGGAGTAAAAGAAGCCAAATAGTAAAAGCCGTCTGCACCCTGCTTCACCAAGCGGCCGCCGCTCGTTGTCCAATTCAAGAACTCATCGCCGTGTTTTTGAATGGTAAGTACTGATCCGTCCGGCTGTTTGACTTGAATAGGATACGGATATGCTCTGACGGCATACACAGATTGTAGGGTGCCTGTTAAAAGAGCCGTTACAATAATTATATGGTATAGAAATTTCTTCATGGTCTTCAATAATAAACAACGTAATGGGTTTTGTCTGCAGCACAGTACAACTGCAGCCTATGATTGTCCTTAAAAACAACCACAACTTCTTTCATCCCCTCAGCAATCCCTGATACCCCAATGGTTGAAATCACAACGGAAAAGGCATCGCCAACAGCTGCCGTTTTAGGAATGTATGAAAAGGTAACAACAGTTTGTTCCTTATAGTTTTGTATCCGAAAATGGTAGTGGTCTTCGTGTGAAAGGGTACTCCATTCGTCTTCATACTGTTTATAATATAGCAACGTGTCTTGTACTCCATACATACCATAAACGGTATGTTGTGTAAAAGCCTGATTGTCTCCTCCATTAGTACCATCCTTGTCTACCTGGTCTTTGTCTTTGCAAGCAAAGAGCAACAAAAGAGCCAATACGGGCAAAAGCCGGTACAATCTTATTTTTTTCATAGTATCTATTTTTGATATGCTTTCATACAAAAAATCCCTCTAAAACTTCTTCGTTTCGAGGGATGTTGCAGGTGCTCGGGACGGGAATCGAACCCGTACGGACATTACTGTCCACAGGATTTTAAGTCCTGCGTGTCTACCTATTCCACCACCCGAGCCTTCTTTAGGTGACCTATTTTCAAAAAAACCTCTCGCCTGGAGAGGTTTTGAGCGGAAAACGAGATTCGAACTCGCGACCCTAACCTTGGCAAGGTTATGCTCTACCAACTGAGCTATTTCCGCATTTTCTACTTTCTTACAAAAATGGACTACAAAGGTAGCTTTTTTTTGTTTACCACAAAAAGAATTGCTCCAGAAACTTTACATCGTTTTCAAAATACAACCTCAAATCCTTGATTTGCCACTTCAGCATAGCAATCCGTTCTACCCCCATACCAAAGGCATATCCCGAATATTTTTGCGAATCGATTCCGGATGCTTCCAACACACTGGGGTCTACCATTCCGGCCCCCATAATTTCTAACCAACCGGTGTTTTTACATACGTTACATCCTTGCCCGCCACAAATATTACAGCTTACATCTACTTCTGCAGACGGTTCCGTAAAAGGAAAATACGAGGGGCGCAGACGAATTCTGGCTGAAGAACCAAACATCCGTCTGGCAAAAAGCAAAATGGCTTGTTTTAAGTCAGCAAAAGACACGTTTTTATCTATATATAGGCCTTCCACTTGATGAAAAATACAATGAGCACGAGCAGATATGGCTTCATTCCTAAACACCCTCCCGGGACAAACTACACGAATGGGCGGTATCTTTGTCTCCATGGTCCGCACTTGTACAGAACTGGTGTGTGTACGTAACAATATGGGATTGTCTGTATTTGTGTTGATAAAGAAAGTGTCTTGCATATCTCTGGCCGGATGATCGGGTGCAAAATTCAATGCACTAAACACATGCCTGTCGTCCTCAATTTCCGGCCCTTCCGCAATGGCAAACCCCATGCTTGCATAAATGTCTAAAATTTCTCTTAGTACAAGCGAAACCGGATGCCTGGAACCCGCATGCGTAAAAGAGGCAGGTTTTGTCAAGTCATCCGTTGCTGCAGCTCCTTCCTGCTTTTGCTCTAGTTGTGCCTTGTGTGTTTTAACAGCCTCTTGTACTTTTGTTTTCAGCTGGTTCAACAGCTGCCCCCATTCACGTTTTTGTTCCGGTTCTACGTTTTTAAAATCTTCAAACAAGCGGGTAAGCATCCCCTTTTTCCCCAACATCTGTACCCTGAACTCTTCTACCTGAGACAATGTGCCGGGCCTAAACCCTTCCAACTGCTGTAAAATGTGATCTATTGTCTTTCGCATATGCCTATATAATAGAATACTATGTTAACGTCCAGAAAAGATGCAGCGCCTCTTCCAAAGAAGATGTATGCAATGTTTTTTCTATGTTGGGAGCTTCATACCTTCTTCGTAACGAACAGTACATGGTATACGGTCCTTCCATACGGTAGATACATCTGCGTCCTTCTGTCAATGCTCTTTTTACGTCTTCCCGAATTTTGTCACAAGCAGCCTCGGGATGTAAACAAATGGCCGAGTTCATGGACAATCCTTCTTTAACGGCAGTCGTTACAATATCTCCAAACAGTTCCTTAGCTTGACGGCAAGCAGCAGTATCTCCGGAAAGATATACAACCGGCGTATCGTACATGCCGGCTACCAAGGCATTATATCCCATTTCCGGCAAAGAAATGCCGTTAAGAGTAAATTCATCTACAAATTTGGCCATCGTATGCGCCAATACCCCGTCAGGTGTGCCGGCCTTGGCATGGTATCCTAGAAAAAGTACGGCATCGTACCCTCTTTCTATAGTCAGAATCATAGCTTTGTAATCTTCCGAATGCCGGCCTTTGATATGTAAGGCTCTCTTGTCCAACAAGTCCGGAATCAATGCTTTATTGCCGCCGTGTCCGTCCCGTACACATACCTCAGTAGCTCCCGCCAAAAAAGCACCTTCTATAGCTGCATTTACCTCTCTGGTATATTGTACTCTGTTCCTTTCATAGTCTTGATTGCCCGGCGTAATGGAATCCCAATCACAAGCTGTGGCTATGCCTTCAATATCAGCACCAATTAAAATCTTCATAGTATTCAAATGATTAATAGTTTTATAAAACAGGTTTGCGCCGCAACGGCATAGTCATACAACGGGCCCCGCCGCCACCACGAGATAACTCCGTACCCACTATCGTTACTACGCATTTTTTTAGGTCATCAACATCTACTTCTCCGGAAATGACTTCTTTTGATGTGACAATTTCAAAACCATGTTTTGCCATTTCGTTCAACGTATGTTCGTTGCGAGCATAGGATATTACCTTTCCGGGAGCAAAAGCAAAGAAATTGGCTCCCGAATGCCATTGTTCCCGCTCTTGGTTCCACTCATCATTTCCTCCGCAAGAAATAGGCTCCAAATCAACACCCAACCGCCTGAGGGAAGTCAGCAGACCGGGAACGCGGCGTATTTTTTCTACTTTGCCGTCGTGCAGCGTGATTTGAACCGTGCTGTAACGTGTATCTCCCTGAATCAGCGGATCAAATACCATACACTTGTCAACATCCAAGAGTGTAAAGACCATGTCCAAATGTATAAAACTCTCCGGGGAGGAAGGCAATTGTTGTACAAAAATGTAGCTCTTTCCTTGTGGAGCTCTGGATGACAACCTGTTAATCAACAGGTCTATTCCCTGCGAAGACGTGCGCATGCCGTTTCCTACTACAAGAATGTCATCACGTACTACCAAGATATCTCCTCCTTCCATCAAAATGGAACGGTCGTGCGGATGCTGTTCATACGTATTGACAACATTGGCTTCAAAATACGGATTGTGAGACAAGATGGCATCCATAATCAAAGATTCCCTTATCCTAATTTTGTTAGCCATCCTGCATATGACTGCTTGGTTGCCTATTACAGCAGAAGCATCGCGTGTAAAGTAAAAGTTATACAACGGAAGCAGAGCATAATACTCTTCATTCAAGAAAGAAGTAAGGCTGTCAATCCTAGCCGGCAATCCTTCTATCAGTTTGTTGGATAAGGTTCTGGACGACATATCCATCAGTTCATCATAATAGTCGTTCACATTTTCAGACAAACAGATTTTACCAACTAGTGCATTCCTATGCCCCGGATTGTCCAATACTTCTATAAGCAAGTCTTTGATTTGATAGACTTTTGTGATTTTCTTCAAAAACAAAGACAACTGTTCGTATTCTTGCTGAGCAACGGAAAGGTTCAAAATATCACTATACAGCGCTCTCTCTACAGACTTTGGAGTCATGTTCTCCACTTCCGGACCCGGTGTGTGCAAAATTACCGCTTCTAGTTGCCCTATTTCCGAATTGACTTCTACCTGAAATTTTGATTTACTCATACAAATTCTTCATTATTATGTGCTATATCGTTGAATAATTGCCGGAATTGCAAATCATCCCTGGGGCAAATAAGCAAAGCGTCCGGCGTGTCAACCACAATGTAATTGTCCAAACCCTTGGCTACAATCAACTTTTTCTTTTGAGAAGCATACACCAGGCTTCCCGTTACGTTATCCAGGTGAGTAACAGAGTCCGATATTGCATTGCCTTTACCGTCCCTTGGGTAGTGCATATAAATACTCTCCCAACTTCCCAGATCCGACCAACCGAACGTCGCCGCAAAGACATACGTATTTTGTGCTTTTTCCATTACTCCGTAATCTATGGAAACGTTACGTATGGCAGAATACACTTTTTTAATAAATTTTTCTTCGTGCGGTGTGTTATACAAACTCAAACCGTTGCGGAACGGCAAGCTCACCTCCGGAATCCAAAGTTCCAATTGCTTGGCAATAGAAGCCAAACTCCAAACAAAAATTCCGGAATTCCAATAAAATTCTTTGCTTTCTACCAAAACACGAGCCAATTCTGCTTGTGGTTTTTCTGTAAACGTCTTTACCGGATAGGCCACATGGTCGTTTATGGATACTGCATCTTTCTTTAATGCCTGTATGTATCCATATCCCGTTTCCGGTCGTGTAGGTTGTATACCCAATGTAATCAGTACATCTTCTGCTTCAGCAAGTTGTAGTGCACTGTTGATGGTGCCAAGAAAATCCTCATCCCCCGTAATCCAGTGGTCAGACGGTGCTACTACAACTGTAGCTCCGGGATCTGTTTTCATCAATTTATACGTTGCATAAGCTATACAAGGAGCCGTGTTGCGCCTGTAAGGTTCTGCCAGGATGTTTTCTTCAGGAATAGACGGCAACTGTTGTTTTACCAAATCCCTGTATTGTTCAGACGTTACAACAAGAATCTGCTCTTTTGGTATGATGTTCAAAAACCGATCACACGTCATTTGCAAGAAACTCTTGCCCGTACCCAGTATATCCAGAAACTGTTTGGGCATGGCGTTCCTGCTTAGCGGCCAAAAACGCGACCCTATGCCGCCGGCCATAATTATACAATATTGCTTATTGTTCATACGATAAGTGTAAAAGCATTGGGAATGTATTCCAACCTGCATGTTTGTCTACCGCCTCTGTCTTTGTTGAAAACAATACCCACTACATCAAACTGCGCTTCTGCCGTTATTTTGTATTTAATCATATAAGCACGGGCTGCTTCCAATATTTTTTTCTGCTTATTCTTATCTACCGTCTGTTCAGGAGGTATGAAGCCTTGTTTGGCAGAAGAACGAACTTCTACAAAATGAATTTTTTCTGCCTTCATAGCTATTATATCCAACTCTTTGTGTCCTACCCTCCAATTTGTATGAAGGATCTCAAATCCGTTTTGAATGAAATACCTTTTGGCAAAGTCTTCTCCCTTTTTACCCGTTTGAAGCCTGTTTGTTTTAGCAAATGTAGCCATTTTAAAGATACCTCCAATGATGGAGCGGCGTCAAACGTACCTCACCTTTCATGGCCATAGTTTGCCTGTATAGCGTTCTTATATCCGTCTCGCTCACCCACAACAATCTGTTACTCAAATCTTCCATAGAAAGGCCCACTCCTTTGGTTAAGTGTCCTCCTCCACCCCTTGCCCTAAAAGTATTCATGACCACATGGTAGTCCTCTTCCGAATCAAACGGAGAGCCGTCTGCCATACTCAAAATACGTATTCGTTCACCTGCCGGATTACAACGATACACCCTGTAAAAAATACCGGCAGCCGAATCAAAATTATAAGCCGGGCCTTCCGGATTGTCTATACGCAACGCATAGGCGTATTCCAGATATTTTATAATTTCTTTCCCGTTCATCCTGACCACACTCAAGGTGTTTTCATAAGGTAAGGCCGTAATAAAATCTTTTATTTGAAGCTTTCCTGCTTCCAAAACAAGATTACGAGCCGCCGGAGACGCAAAAGAGATGACAGCCCCCGTTACGGCAGCAGTTCCGGAATTGGCAGCTGCCAATTGAACGCGATGCTGTTCGTCAATCCAGGCACTTGAACCAAACATGGAATGCCTGCTGTACACAGACTCCAACAATATGCAACATTCCTCTGTGTTGTACGCTTGTTCTCTATCTAAAAAAGGTTTTATGATTTTCTCATACGGTGCATAAACGGGAAACTCCCTGGAAGGAACTACTTGTGTTTTTATTTGCACGTTGGCTTTTCCCGTCTTGTTCTTCATCACATCAATATGTATCTGCGATATATGACTGGCATTGGCTCCGGCGTTTACCATATGAACGGTATCTCCTACCTTGTTCACCAGAAAACCTGTTTTTGCCAAATGTACATGGCCGCAACAAACCAGATGAAATCCCGATATGTGATGCGCTATCCATGCTCCAATGGCCGGTGCACTCTCAGACGTATCTCTATCAGACACATTTCCCCACCCTGAATGAAACAATCCAATGAGCACATCCGGTTTTTCCCTCTCCTGAATGATTCGCACCCAATGTTCTGCTGCATCTTCCGGATTGCTTACCGTTAGATCTCCCCTGATGTTCTCCGGGAACCATTCTGTGGCCTGGGGCGTCAACAATCCCAAGACAGCTATTTTCACCCCTTGACGTCTGAGTACCGTATACGGTTTAAAATAAGGTTCTCCTGTTTCATCCCGGATGATATTGGCGCATACAACCGGCTTTTTCATCTGTTTATACACCTTCTCAAACACCTTCTTACCCACTTCCAGGTCGTGATTGCCGGGTGTGATGACATCGTATGAGAGCCAATTGAAAAGACGGCTGTATATGTGCTCAGAAGTCGTGTCTATGTAATTGGCAAAAAACACTTGAGGCGTTCCCTGCAAATTGTCTCCGCCGTCCAACAAAATCAGACGGTCGCCGTATGTGTGTTGCATAGTCTTTATATAACCGGACAACGCTGACATTTCTGTTCCAAAGCAACCGTGCAAATCTGTGGTTTGCAAAACCACCAAGGATACCTGATTGGATTTATGGCACGCCGTAATACCCAAGATGGTGACACATATGACAAGCAAACTTTTTCTCATCATCTATAACGCCAGTAAGGTAAAGGATCGGCACGAAATGGGCTCCGGGAAGCCTCCCAATTCATAAAAGCCTGTCTCATATCTGTTTTGCCCTCCCACAATATCCGTTCTTGAGCCGTAGCGGGACTCCATCCCAAACCTTCAAAAAGATGTCCTCCTCCTCCTTGTGCCCTGTACGAATTCATGACTACTTTGTATTTGCGTTCCGGTACAAACGGAAATCCACGAGACATAGAATGAATGACTATTCTTTCTCCTTTAGGACGGTTCTTATATACAGTGTAAAAAATGCCGGCAGCCGAATCAAAATTTATGATATTCGTTTGGTCGTACGAATATTCCAAATATTGTTTGATTTCTTCTCCGGTCATCTCTATGATACACAACGTATTTTCGTAAGGGAACCATGTGAAAAAATCTTTCAAATACAATTGTCCTTTATGGATAACGGCATCGTATTGCAATGCCGAGGCAAAAGAGACTTCCGGCAACAAGTCTGTCTGAAGTCCGGCCATGGCTACCTGGCCCCTATGGACCTCATCCACCCATGCGGAAGGTCCGTCAAAAGCCCGACGGCTTTCCATGGTGTTCAAGATTTCTGCTATGGGGGTAGTCTCGTAAACATACGCCCTTTCGAAGTAGTCGTTAAAATCTTCCAGATACTCTTGGTCCGGTTCCAACTCCTTCGTATCTACCAATACTGCTTTTACACGTATCTGTTTCTTCACTCCATGATGAATATCAATCTGCGCCTGTGCCACATAGCGGCCCCTTGCTCCCGGATTGATAAGCCAAACCGTATCTTGTCCGGGCGTAGGAACAGCTTCAATATTGGGTATATGATCGTGGCCGTAGCAAATCAAATCAATGCCGGGTACGTTCCGGGCTACCCATAAAGCTGCGTTTTCACTACCCATGTCACCGGAAGCACCTCCCTCGGCCCCGGTATGGGTAGTGAAAACGCAGCTTTATGGGTAGCCCGGAACGTACCCGGCATTGATTTGTTTTGCTACGGCCACGATCATATACCCAATATTGAAGCTGTTCCT
>DUNA01000008.1 GCA_012839605.1 Bacteroidales bacterium | reverse complement strand
TGGTAGCTGTAACTGGCAGATATATCTGTTTTGGGGACCCTGCTCTTAAAGACGGTGTGGTTGATGGGGAAAAGCATTTTTGGGAAAGACAAAGACAAAGAAGCCCCCAATTCCGTAGAACGAATGGGATCGTTCACTTTAAATTGAAAATTGCCCATAAAACCCAATGTCAACCACTCCCCACCTCTGAAAATGTTTTTGTGGTAATAGGACAGCGCCGGAGAAATCCCAATCAACCCGTTGGAATTGCTGGACCCTTCCAGATTGACTTTGTATCCTTGAGATTTTCCCGGGCTCAGACGTATGGTGCAATCTACAAAAGAAGTATCTGCATGCCGGCCGGCCGGCAATTCATCGGCAGGTACTTCATCAAAGAGCAACGTGACGCTGTTGAGCAAACGGATGTTGGAAAATCGGTTGTACGTCGTTTTCACCATAGATTCGTCGTACAAGTCGCCCTCTCTCAGAAAGCACATATTTTCCAACACACGCCTTCTTAAATTGCTTTCTCCCGAATGGTGCAATGTAAATCCACCGGCTCTGTACGCCTCCATAGACGGCAAAAATGCAGAATCCATAACGGCCTTTATGGGATCGTATGAAGGGTATATGTGAATGTTTCGTATGCGATACGCTTTTTGCGTTCCTTCTTCAGGCAATCGCACTTCCAGGGACGCTGTGTTGTTTTTGTCCAACGTATCGGCTAAAAACGTAATGTTGCTGCGGTTGAAATGGTAATACCCGTTGTTTCGCATGATGGAAGTAATACGCGTAGCTTCTTCTTCCAATACAGAAGAAGCCAAGCGGTCGCCGCGTTTGATCAACGCATCTTCTGCCGTTTTGTGGTACAAATGGGCCAAGAAAGGATCTGTAGGGCCTAAAGAGATGGAATCTATCGTATATGTTTTTCCCGGTTTTACCTGATAATAAACAGTCGCCTTTTTCTTCTTATAAGCAATGCTATCCGTTACGCTGTTGTTGTAATAACCTAATGTAGTCAGATAATTATCTATGTTCATCTTACTGTAGGCGTTCATTACAGAGTCCAGAAGAACGGGAGGTTCACCCATTTTGCGCAAAAACCGACTCCATCCGCTGTCTTCTTGGGGACTCATATTGTATAAATTCAAGAAGGCTTTCCATCCAAAAATGATGGTGGTATTTGGTTTTTGTCTTATGTAAGATGTTAATTCAGAGGTAGAAAGGTCTTTCTCCTTGTTCTCAATCTCTAGGACGTTTTTCCGCAATAAATGTTCTCCTTCAGGTACGTAGCGTGTTGCAGAGCAACCCTTCAAAACCAAAAGCATCCACAGAGCTGCCGGTACCAAAAGAAGAAAAAACCTTCTACTCATAGTGCAAATGTAAAAAAAAATTATATTTGTAATCCAATTCACTTACATTAGATGTTTTTATACTAAGTAACTCACTTACATTACAAAAATGAAGAACAAGTACATAGACCTCATTCAGCAAAGCTTTGACTTTCCGCAAGAAGAGTTTGCCGTAGAAGACGGGGAATTGATTTTTAACAACATACCCATTATGGACCTGGTCCAACAATACGGGACTCCGCTAAAATTTTACTACCTGCCCAAAATCAGCAGACAAATACAGAAATCAAAAAGGTGGTTCAATGTGGCTATGGCCAAAGTAGATTACGAAGGCGAATACCATTACAGCTATTGTACCAAGTCTTCTCATTTTTCGTTTGTTTTGGAAGAAGCCCTCAAAAACGACATCCATATAGAAACATCTTCCGCGTTCGATATCAACCTCATAGAATCGCTTCATGAAAAAGGTGTGGTAGATAAAGACCTCTATGTCATATGCAACGGATACAAAAAACAGCAGTATATAGACAACATAGCCGGTTTGATACACTCCGGTTGGGAAAACACCATATCCATTTTAGACAACATGCAAGAGATGGAGAAATTGGACAAAGCCGTAAATACTCCATGTAAAATAGGCATCCGTATTGCAGCGGAAGAAGAACCCAAGTTTGAATTTTACACAAGCCGTTTGGGCATTCGCTACAGCGACATAGTTCCTTTTTACCACAAATACGTAAAGCGCAATCCCAAATTCCAATTGAAAATGCTCCACTTCTTTATCAATACGGGTATTCAAGACAACGCCTACTATTGGAACGAATTGTCCAAGTGTGTGAACGTCTATTGCGATTTGAAGAACTTCTGTCCGGAATTGGATTCTTTAAATATCGGCGGCGGCTTTCCCATACGCAATTCTCTGTCTTTCGACTACGATTACGAATACATGACAGAAGAAATCATTGCCCAAATCAAAAGCATATGCAACAGCCGAGGAATCAAAGAACCGGATATATTTACAGAGTTTGGTTCTTTTACGGTCGGAGAAAGCGGAGTAAACATTTATCAAGTGTTGGCAGAGAAGCAGCAGAACGACAGGGAAAGATGGTATATGATAGATTCGTCATTCATGACTACCCTCCCCGACACGTGGGGCATCAAGCGCCGCTTCATCCTGCTTCCCATCAACAAATGGAACGAACCATACCAGCGCGTCTTCCTGGGCGGACTTACCTGCGATTCACAAGATTATTACAATGCCGAGGCCCACGCCAACGCCGTCTTTATGCCTAAAATCGAAAACGAAGAACCGCTTTACATAGCCTTTTTCAACACAGGTGCTTATCAAGAATCCATCTCGGGTTTTGGAGGCATACAACACTGCTTGATCCCCGCACCTAAAATGGTTGTCATAGGAGAAGAAGACGGTGAATACTACACAAAACTCTTTTCTAAAGAGCAGACGTACAAATCTATGCTTAAAGTCCTGGGGTATTGAGAATATGGTAAGTCAGAAAGAAGTGCAATACGTAAAAGAGCTGAAACAGAAGAAGTTCCGACAACAAAATCGAGCTTTCGTCATGGAAGGAAAAAGGCTGGTTCAAGAACTTCTGAACCAAAGCGGCCCTTTTCCCCTGCAAGCCTTGTATTACAGTAAGGACCTTTCAGACATAGTCGTTCCTCCTACCGTAGATCCACAAATTATCAAAAAGGCAACACCCACCCAAATGGAACGGATGTCAAGCCATACTACGCCGTCCGGAATCCTGGCCGTTGTGGGCATGCCTGAAGAAACAGTACTTCCTACGGAAAAAGGAAACTTGTATCTTGCATTGGACGGAATCAATGACCCCGGTAATTTTGGCACCTTGATTCGTCTTGCAGATTGGTTCAATATAAAAGCGGTGTACGCGTCTTTAGACAGTGTGGAATTGTACAACCCCAAAACAGTTCAAGCCACTATGGGAGCCATTTTGCGTGTGCCGGTATATTATATGGATTTATTCGCTCTTTTTTGGGATACGTCTCTTCCCACCATAGGTACCGTGCTGCAAGGCGGAAGCAACATCTATACGACAGATTTACCAGACGAAGGCATCGTTGTCCTGGGAAGCGAATCGCACGGCATTCGTACAGATTTGTATGACTGTTTGAGTATGCGATTGTACATCCCTTCTTACCGCCAAGGTTCAGAATCGCTCAATGTGGCTACGGCCGCTGCCGTAATTTGCGCAGCTTTCCGTAGAAATTCTCCATCCGTGCCCAGAACATAAGATATACCACCAAAAGTCCCGTATTTAAAGCCAGCTTGTACGGTACGGACCAATGACCATACAACATGGACAGCAGATACAAGCCTATACCTGCGCCAAGGTAGCTTCCAATACGTCCCCATGCGTAAGGCACGGGGTAATGACGGCGTCCCATCCGGGTGCAGATGATGGTCATCACCAAATAACTGGCCAAATGGCCCCAAGCAGCTGCCATGTAGCCGTAACGCGGCATAAACAAGACATTGATGAGCAAGGTGATGGCCAACCCGGCAGTCGTAATCAACACGGCGTATCCCGTTTTCTCTGACAATTTAAACCAAATACTGATATTGAAATAAATACCCAATACCACATAGGCCAGAGCCATGATGGGAACTACGGCAACACCCTCCCTGTAATTGGCGCCCAGGATCAAACCAAAGACGTCTATGTAGAAGAGAATAAACAAGTACACAACCATAGAAAAGGCCGTAAAATACTCCAAAACACGGGCATACGTATCGGGTGCGTCTTTGTTGCCCGATTGTCCAAAGAAAAAAGGTTCTGCCGCATACCGGAACATTTGAATGAACAAGTTTATGAGTACGGCCAGCTTGATACCGGCTTGGTAAATACCCATTTGAGCCCTCCAAGACGTGTCTGCAGGAATGAGAAAACGGAACAACAGCCGATCGCTAAAATCATTCAAAATACCGGGCAGTCCCGCTACCATCAACGGAAGCGAATAGAGCATCAATTTACGCCACAAGGTGCCATCAAATGCAAAACTCTTCTTCTTAAACAATTGCGGCAAAAAGAGCAGCAACGCCACTATACAAGATAAGAAGATAGAAAAGAGCACGTAATTGTAATCGGGAACGGCCGGTATGAAGCGTCCTAGCAAAGCTTGCGGATTGGCCGTCAAAAAGCGCGGTGCCCAAAGGAAGAAGAGCAAGTTCAATCCCAGTTCGCTACAAATTTTCAACGTTTTGAAAACGGCAAACTTGACGGCTTTGTGTTCGTAACGCAACCGGGCAAAAAGAATGGCTGTAACGCTATCCAGAAAAAGGATTCCCGCTACATAAACAATGGCTTTGGGACTGTGGGCATAACCCAAGATGTTGGCAATAGGTTGTCTTTGAAGAACGACTACGGCCAGAAACAACCCGGCCACCACAGATACGGTCGTCAAAGCCGTAGAAAACACCTTGCCGGCTTGTAGCGGGTCTTTCTTCTGCTGAGCAAAGGAAGCGTATCGGAAACAACCCGTTTCCAATCCCATGACAAGGACCACTTGCAAAACGGCTATATACGCCATAAACTCGGCCACTACTCCATAAGCAGCTTGATCTGTCAACACACGCGTATACAAAGGCACCAATAGAAAGTTGAGCACGCGCGCCAATATGGTACTCGTTCCGTAAATAGCTGTTTCCCCGGCCAGTTTGCCTAACGGCGATTTTTTCAGGATAGCCCTCATATTTGTTCTGATTTTTGTCTTACGGCTTCAAACAACACAACGGCTGCTGCCGCAGATACGTTTAAGGAACCAATTTCTCCCCATTGAGGAATGGCCACCAAATGATCGCATAGGCTCTTGACACTCCGTGATATGCCGGCCCCTTCCGACCCCAAAATGAGCGCTACCGGTCTTTTGAAAGAAGCTTCGTACAAGGGTATGTCGCCTTTTGCATCCGTACCTATTATAGTGTATCCGGCGTCTTTCAAGTAAAAAAGCGCCGTTCTCAAGTTGGGTACTCGGCTGGTAGGTATGCGCAACAACGCTCCGGCAGAAGTGCGTATGGATTCCTGATTGACGGCAGCGCCGCCTTTGGCCGGCAAAATGAGCGCCCCCACTCCGGCGCATTCCGCAGTACGAGCAATGGCTCCAAAATTCCTGACATCGCTTACTCCGTCCAGCAGCAGCACAAGCGGGAACGGAGACATTTCCCCTGCTTTCGTTACAGCCTCTTCCAATGATACGTATTCCAATCCTGAAAAGAGAGCAACTACTCCCTGGTGGTTTCCCCTGGCGGACAGTTTGTCCAATTTTTCAACGGGAACGTATTGCACAGGGATACCGTGCGTACGAGCCAATTGAAGAATGTGCGCAGTTGATGGGCTATCGGCTCCTTTTTTCAAGTATACCTTGTCCGGCTTTTTATCGGCCAGGAGCGATTCTTTTACCGGATGAAATCCGTAAATATTTTTCTTACTCATTTTCTTTTTCTTTAACAAACGCGTCTAATTGATTGTGAGCCTCTTCCCATTTCTTCATGGCTTTTTCCAAGGCTTGCTTTTCTGCTTCGTATTTGGCTAAAAACGCTTCGTCAAATCCTCCTTTCATACGCTCGTTCCATTGCGTATCCCACTGGGACAAGGTGTTTTCGTGCGTTTCTATTTTGTTTTCCAGTTTGTGTACCCTTGATTGCAGTCTGCGAAGGGCCCGCTCCCGTTCTTTTCTTTGCTTGTATTCCAAAGCTGCATCGCTAACGTTTTCTTTTTCCGGTTCACTCTTTTCCGGGACGTTGGCTTTTTCTTCTTTCTTGGTTCTTTCCAAATATATGTGAATGCCGCCCAAGTGCTCCCTCACTTTTCCATCTTTGAATTCGTATACTTTGTCCACCAAGCCATCCAAGAATGTTCTGTCGTGAGAAACAAGGATTACCGTACCGGTATATTGCATGAGCGCTTCTTTCAATATTTCCTTGGAAGGGATGTCCATGTGGTTTGTAGGTTCGTCCAACAACAATACGTTATAAGGTTGCAACATGAGAACAGCCATGGCCAAACGGGCTCGTTCGCCTCCGCTCAACACATCTGTTTTCTTATCTATGTCATCACCCCTGAAAAGAAAGGCACCCAGCAAATCCCTCAACTTTGTCCGTATGTCTCCTACGGCTATTTCATCTACCGTTTGAAAGACAGTATAGTCCTTACGCAACAATTCATCTTGATTTTGTGCATAATACCCTGTATTGACCTGATGTCCTTCTTCTAAGGAGCCTTCCAATAGTTGCGGAGCCGATTCCCGGGCCTCTCCGGCTCCGGCCAGCAGCTTGAGCAACGTCGTTTTGCCTTCTCCGTTTCTTCCCACAAACGCAATCTTGTCTCCCCTTTCCAACACCAAAGAAGCTCCTTTGAAAACAGGTTTTCCGTCGTAGCCGGCCGTGATGTCTTTGCAACGGTACACAACTTGTCCGCTACGCGGAGGCTGAGGAAAACGGATGTGAATGCCGGAATGGTCTACGGGGTCTATTTCCACCAACTCCATTTTTTCCAATTGCTTGATTCGGCTCTGTACTTGATTGGACTTGGTAGGCTTATAACGGAATCGCTCTATAAATTCTTTTGTTTTCTCAATGGCTTTTTGCTGGTTTTCATAGGCGGCCGTTTGTTGTGCTACGCGTTCTTTCCTCAATGCAATAAAATGAGAATAAGATACTTTGTAATCGTACATTCTGCCCATTGACAATTCAATGGTTCTGTGGGTAACGGTATCTAAAAACGTCCTGTCGTGCGATACTACCAACAACGCTCCGGCGAACGCATCCAAATATTCTTCCAGCCAACGTAAGCTTTCAATGTCCAAATGGTTTGTAGGTTCGTCCAACAACAAGATATCGGGGTTGGACAAAATGAGTTTTGCCAATTCAATCCGCATGTTCCATCCTTCAGAAAAGACGGCTGTGGGTTTGTTCAGATCTTCCCTTTTAAATCCCAGTCCCAGAAGGACTCTTTCTGCATTGCCCAGAGGACTTTCAGAAGAAAGAATCCGGTACCGATCGTTCAAATCTGCCAATTCTACCAACAGTGCTTCGTACGCGGTCGTATGGTATTCCTCTTCTTGTGCAAGAAGCACGTGTATTTGTTCTATCCGTTCAGAGATGTTGTCTATTTCTACAAAAACGGTAAGCGCTTCTTCCAAAACAGATTTGTCTTTTGCATGGTCCATATGTTGCGGCAAGTACCCGCAACGCATAGGATCCTTTCTGGCCACACTACCTTCTGTAGGTTCCAACATACCGGTAATGACTTTCATCAAGGTAGTCTTTCCCGTTCCGTTTTTCCCCACCAAAGCTATCCTGTCTTTTCTGTTGATATGAAAAGAAATGCCGGAAAACAATTCCTTATGCGCAAAAGAAACTCCTATCTGTGAAAGAGAAATCATTCCAAAACGTTTCCTTCTGTATCTATGACCATCAGGGTATTGTCCTGTAACACATACGCTTTTCCATTTGAAAAAGCAGATACCGTATCGTACAAAAAGGGAATCGTTGTTTCCCCTTTTTCATTGATAAAGCCCCATTTGCCACCCAATTTTACGGCTACCAGACCGTTTGTGAAAAAAAGATGTCCGTCTTCGTAGAGGAAAGGAATTACCGTGTTTCCTTTCGTATCCACAAAGCCGTATTGCTTTCTTATACGCGGTGTCATCAAGTTGAAGCGCGCAGCCCGTGCTATGCTGTTGTAGTAATCGTTCAATTCTACCAAATTTAAGGAAAAAGGCAATGTGAACGATCCTTTCCGGTCCATAACGGCATATTGGTTATGGTGGTATACGACGGCTACACCGCTGCTGTAATTTCTAATCATTTCGTACCCGGGAACGGTAATTGTCTTTCCTCTCCTAGATAACACACCGTATCCGTGTTCATTCCTGACTACCGTCATACCGTCTTTGCAAGGGCCTATTTCGTAGTAAAAAACAGACGGGTATTCCAGTTTTTTTGTATTGCGCAGCGCGTAAAATCCCATATGTCCCGTTACTATCCATTCCGGCAGATGATGGATGTAAATGGTGTCGTAAACCGGCTCTATGAGTACGGCCGCTTTTTTATCCAACAAACCGTAGTGGTCGTTCAGCAACACCCTATATGTGGAAGGAGTACATACTTCTGCTTTTTCATAGATGACGGGTACGAGCGGTTCTTTGGCTCCCGGTTTGTGAAGCCCCTCCAAACCATCGTTCCTGACTGCAAACAAATCGCCACGCACTTTTATTATTTCATCGTACAGCGGGGAAATCAACTCTTTCCCCTGGATGTTGGCCACTCCCCACTTTCCTTCTTTCCCAACATAGACAAAGCCGTCACGTACAATCAGGCTGTCGTATACGTAGTCTTTCCGTATCCGTCCCCTACTGTCTATGAAAGAGAAAGAACCTTTAGAGTATTCAAAACGCAAAAAAGGCAAGTTTTTCCCGTTGTAATACGGAGTAATCGTTCCTTGGGCAAGAGGGGTTTTCATACGGCCCCTTTTGTCGGCCACGCCGGCCTCTGCACCTTGTAATACTACGTACACTTTCTTAAATCTGTACAATGTATCAAATACGGTCGGCAATACCCATTTGCCTTTAGTATTTATTAGGCCGTACTTGAAATCTATATGTACACGGGCTCTCCTGTTCTCAAAAGGTTCTGCTTGTTCAAAAAAGGAAGAAGAAAGCAACAATCCCAAGGAATCTTGGTAGTTCATCCCTTTACCGGGTACGTATACCGGTCCGGGAATGAAGCTTTTTGGCTTGTATCCGTCGTTGTACAAATGGACGTTTTGTCTGATGTCTTCTACCGGTGCCGGGTTGTACAAACCAATCAGCCGGCCTTTTCCGTAGCCGGAAACCAAGCGGCTTTTCAACAAGACCTCTAAGGGAGCTTTCCAAAAGAAAGGCACCACAAAAAGCAACAGGCACAGTCCTATTATGCCGGCCGGTATGGGCCACCATCGTTTAAGCAGTTGCTTTATCATCTTCTTCTTGCGTTTTGTTGAAACTCACCAAAATACTTACCTCGTACAACATATACAAAGGCAAGGTAACTATGAACAGCGTAAAAGCATCTGCACTGGGTGTTATGACAGCAGCCACAATCAACAAAATGACAAAAGCGTGTTTCCTGTATTTTTTTAACAGATTTTTTGAAACAATACCCAGCCTGGATAAAACACGAAACAAGATGGGCATCTCAAAGACAACGCCCATAATGAGGATAAGCCAGGTAAACATATGGACGTAAGATTGTAAGGTAATCTGGTTTTCTACCCAATCTGTCACTCTGTAATTGCCTAAAAAATGAATCGTCAATGGGAATACAAAGAAATACCCCGCCAAGACTCCCAGAAAGAACAACAAAGAACACCAGCCAAAAGCCCTGACGGTGGCTTTTCGTTCTTTTTCGTACAAAGCCGGCTTGACAAAGAGCCACAACTGATAAAGTATAAAGGGTGTTCCCAATACAAAAGCCAGGCTTAAAGAAACGTTTATGTGAGTAAAGAACTGCGCTGCCAGTTCAATGTTTTGCAATTCCAGTTGAAAAGGTTCCGGGACCATAGACGGCATCTTTAGCAGGTGGGCTAAGGATTCCATCCATTTGTACAAAATAAAATCAGAATTCCTGGGAGCAAAGATGATGGTTTCAAAGACAAAGCGTTTGTTGACAAATACGACAACCATAAGTACCACCAAAGCAATCACAGAGCGTATGAGTACTTTGCGGAACTCATCAAGATGTTCCCAAAAGGTCATCCCGGAATCGTTCACTTGACTATCGGTAGCCACTACTGTTTCAGCGTCTTATCCAGATCTTCAGATTCTTCTTTCAATTCTTCCTCAATCCCCTTCATTCCGTCTTTAAAGCTTTTCACGCCCTTGCCCAGCCCCTTCATGAGTTCGGGGATCTTTCTACCTCCAAAAAGAAGTAGGATAATCAATGCAATGATGATTATTTCGGTGGCACCCACTGTACCAAAGAGCAGTAATTTTATCATGTCCTTGTGAATTAATTCCTACAAATCTATATATTTTTCTAATACTTCCGTAAGAAAGCGCGGGGCCCTTACGGGAACGCCACGGGATTTATCTACAAAAGCCAATACGACCGTTCCTTTAGCTACCAGAGCGTCTTCCGGATTCAGTATGGTATAATGGAAGGTGATGCGTGAACGCGGCATGGATTCCAAGCGTGTTATGATAGAGAGCGTTTCTCCGTATTTTGCCGGATGTACGTAATCGCATTGCACACTGTGCACAGGCATAATAATTCCACGCGCTTCTGTTTCTTCATAAGGCACTCCGTAGTGGCTCATCATTTCTTCGCGTGCCGTTTCAAAGTAACGGATGTAATTGGAATGATGGACCACTCCCATTTGGTCTGTTTCGTAATATTTTACTTTGATATGTGTTGTGTGTTCCATAAACGGTCTATTTCAAAAGTACGGCATCTTCACCGGGAAGGTAATATAGCAAATGAAAATTATCTAAAAACAACGTACTGCCGTCTGCACCCAAATAAAAGTGGCCGTATTGCGAGGACGAACAGCGCACCACCAAGTGTGTCATATCCAACGTTTCTTTACCGGGCATCCTGTCAAAAAGAAATCGCTCTGTTCTCCAGCCGTCCGTACCGTCAGTGAACAAATGATATCCGGCAATAAGGGTTTCGTCGTAATGTTTATAATAATCAAAACGACCTTGTTGGGAGCGGTGCAGTTCCACAATAATGGAAGCCATGTCTCTTCCATCTGTTTTTTTGGGGTCTTTAAAAGCCGGCATCCCAAAAAGCCCCCTATACGGCTCTGTTTGAACCATCTGTGCTCCGGCTTTGTAACTGTAATCTATTTCAAAACCAATAGGATCCTCGTCTGCTTTGAAGACAATTCCAAAGTCTGTCATACTCGTTGGATTCATGACGGCATCTGCACTTATACTAAAATTGAAAGAACCCAACAGAAGCGTTCCGGCTGCCAAGCTTGTAATCTTAACAATTCCTAAATCTACCGTTTTCAATATCGTTACAATTTTCACAGCATACGATCCGTCGGGCCCTCTTTCCCGGAACGTGCCGGATATTTGTGGATTGTTCCCCGTAGTCCATCCTTTCCCGTTGGACGGCATGATATTGAAAACATTATCACTATCCAAGCCCCACTCTTCAAAGCGGCTGTTGGCCACTTGCGGAGCATGAACCAACTGTATGGTCCACTCTTTGAACGATTCATCCTCTGCCATTACCGTAAACGTGTACGGAGTGTCAAAACGCAACTCCAAAGGAGCACCGGGAATCAATCCCTCGTATACAACGGCTCCTTCACTCAATACCAGGGTAGGTTTGATGGTCAGAACAGCCTCTTTTGAAGGCCTTTCAGACACAAGCAGGGTGATGGCTGCTTTGTCGCGTTCCAAGTATTTGTAATCAAAAACAAAACCGGACGAGGGGTTGCCTGTTACAAAATCCACTACATCAGCCTCTTTCAAACGCTCCGGGGAACGATCCTCCAACTTAACGGTCCATTGTGTACGGTTGGTTCGGCTTTCTGAAAGAACTTCAAAACGGTATTCCTGTTCCAACGATTCAAAGACCAACGTGTGGTATTCAGAGGTGATATCTCCCGTCAACGTAGCGTTCTTAGATACGTCCATAAGAGCGCTCACCGTCAAAGGCATCTTGCCGGGCCAATCATCTATCACAAGTGTTACCAGGTGCTCCAATGTATCTATCTCTGCTGTTTGACGCAAAAGCAGATTGTTTTCTGTAAGGCTCGTCCCTTGGTAATCAAGCACTTTGTACTCATGTACTTGGGCTTCGGTCACTTCTATTCGTTCGTCTTCCAAAACAAGTGCCCACGTTTTTGTTTCGTAGCTTTCTGCTTGTACAGTCAAAGGAACGGCATCATCAATCGTTTGAAAAACAATACCTTCTGAGTAATCTTCTTCCAAAACGGCCCGGGGAGAAACCTCCAAGGCAAACTTCTCTATAACAAAAGGAAAATCGTACCCGGCTTTCAATACAAGGCGTACGGTAGAATCTTCCGGATGGATAACGGCTTGCGTATGTTTCAATTGCACCAGATTTTCTACGGAATGGTAAGAGAGCACCTGAAAGCTCACCACTTCTGCTTCCGTTTGGAACCAAGGAGCCAAAACCACGTTCCATATCCTTTCTTCTCCTCTTTCAGATGCAACGGCAAAGGGAATCTTGTCTTTAAAATGGTCAAAACAGAGCGGTCCGGCCAAAGTGGTATGTGCCCGGTCGGAAACATCAAATGCATATTCGGTGATTTCCAAAGGAAAATCCCTGCCTTTTAGAAACGGTATGGAAACAACGCCTGCAACGGTATCAATTGCCGGCGTGCCGAGCACCATTTCTCCCGTCTGCGATGTATAATTCAAAATTTTGAAGGACTCCACGTGGTTGGCCGGATTCAACCACCTCTGCCATGAAAACACCCAAGGACGAGCTGCTTTTGTAATCTTGTCTGCCAAGTACAACGTATCTTCTTGTTCCCATTTGTTGATTTGGAAACTGTTTTCTTCTCCCCTACTCAAGACCATCACATAAGGGGCGCGTGCATAAGAAACGGTTCCTTTCCAGGGGAAGGCCGCATTGTTCTCTTTTACAAAAGCCGTCAAAAGGCTACGGGCCGGTTCTTTTACCCATTCCATGGCTGTTGGACCGGCCGGTTCAAATAAAAACTCAACCGGCTCTTGCGGCTGCAAGCGATCCCATACCCCCGGGGCGGCTTCCGACGGACCACTCACAAGCGCTACTTTCGTCACCAACAAAGACCACCCCTCTTTTCTGCCGCTTTCTGCCACCACTGTGAAAAAAACGGGTTCATCGTAAGAGGTGAAGACAAATGAAAGCGGTTCCAATCTCTCTTCCAAACCATCTATCCAAGCTCCCGGACTCAAATGAAACTCCAGGTCTGTTTCAAAGGGAAACGACTGGCCTTCCAAAGCGTAGAGAATGACTTGTTTCTCCACTACGTCTCTATCCAACTCTTTAGACACAAGGAAATGGGCAGGTGAATATGTAACAAACTGTGCATCAAGCACTGTAGCTTCCTCATTCAACGCAGCCACTTCTATGGATACGGTATATTCGTGCGGCACGCCGCTCAAAGCTATCAGGTGCAACTTTTTGAGCGCATCTTCCGATTCAAAAGTAAGCGTATTGTTTTCTTCAAAGCCCAAAATCTTGTCTATTTTCTGGGATGTGATGATATCTAAGGTAACGGAAACGGGAAATTCATACTTCCCGTACATCATGGGAAGCAAGATTTCGTTGCCATCTACCCGGGGTGTGTCAAATACAACGACTTCCGGTGTGGCAATGGTTATTTCACACGATTGCACAGAGGCACGATCGTCCAATTCCGTTACTTTGACGCAATGGGAAAAGGCAGCCACAAGGACAGAAAAAAGGAGTACATGCTTGAATTTCATAGCAAGTCCTTTAAAAGGATTACAGCAACGCCAGTTGCTCTTCCAGGGCTTTTATCTTAGCCAAGGCATCGGCTTGTTTCTTACGTTCCATAGCCACTACATGCTCCGGAGCGCGTTGCACAAACGATGCATTATTCAGTTTTTTCTCTACAGAAAAAAGGAATTTTTGGAAATATTCCTTTTCTACCAACAGCTTTGTCCGTTCTTCTTCCACATCCAACAAATTGCCTAAAGGAATGTAAAATTCTGTAGTGCCAATAAGAAAAGCATACATCTGCCCTTCTTCCGGTGTTTGAGAAACAGAGGACACAGTATTCAGTCCTGCCATACGTTTGGCAACACCTTGCAGGGATTCCGGGAAAGAGCCTTTGATGAGCAAATCCAATAGTGTTTTTCCGGGAATTTGTTTGCTTTGTCGCATACCTCTAATATGTGCCACCAATTCTTGCAAACGTTCAAAATCGGTGATTGCTGACTGTACGTACGTGCCTGTTTCCGGTACGGGAGACACCATGATGCTTTCTCCCGGGCGCCGTTCTGCCAAATTTTGCCACAACTCTTCCGTAATAAACGGCATGAAAGGATGGAGCAAATGCATGAAGACATCAAAAAAGGCCAACGTTTTGTCGTACGTAGTGGCATCCAAAGATTTGACTCCTGCAGGCGGCTTGATGATTTCCAAATACCAGGAACAGAAATCATCCCAAAAACGCTTGTATAAAAGCATCAGGGCTTCCGACAAGCGATATTTGGAAAGCAAATCTTCCATTTCCTCCTTTGTGGCCGCCAACAATTGAGACATCCAACGTACGGCCGCTGCCGCCGTATCTTCTTGCTCCCGGTCCGGATCGCGTTCCCACGACTGTACCAAACGGAAGGCGTTCCATATTTTGTTGCAGAAATTTCTCCCCTGCTCTACTTGCGATTCGTCAAACAAAATGTCGTTACCGGCAGATGTACACAACATCAATCCCATACGAACGCCGTCTGCACCGTACTTGTCCATCAGTTCTATGGGATCGGGCGAATTGCCCAGAGATTTGGACATTTTCCTGCCTTGTTTGTCGCGCACCATACCCGTCAAATAGACGTTTGTAAACGGTTTTTGGCCACAAAAAAGATCTCCGGCCATAATCATTCGGGCTACCCAGAAAAACAAAATATCGGGAGCCGTAACCAAATCGTCTGTAGGATAGTAATAAGCCAATTCTCGGTTGCTCTCTTTGCCCGGATGTCCCGGTTTGTCGGGATCAAAGACAGATATAGGCCACAGCCAGGAAGAAAACCACGTATCTACCACATCGGGGTCTTGAACCAAGTCCTTTTCTTGCAACAGCGGATCTTTCTCCCGAGCCTGCTTCAACGCCTCTTGAACATCAGAGGCCACCACTATGTCTCCGTTGGGCAATGTCCATGCAGGAATTTGCTGTCCCCACCACAATTGGCGTGAAATACACCAATCCCTTGCCGTTTCCATCCAATGGCGGTACGTGTTCGTAAATTTTCCGGGAATCAAATGCACTTTCCCTTCGTCAACGTAAGCCAATGCTTTTTGAGCCAGCACGCTCAATTTGACAAACCACTGCAGAGACAACCTCGGCTCTATCACGGCGTCTGTACGTTCAGAAAAACCTACTTGTGTGACGTACGCCTCTTCTTTTTCAAAACAGCCTGCTTCCTCCAATAGGGTGCGGATGGTGCGCCGAGCTTCAAAACGGTCTACCCCTACCAAGATTTTTGCTTCTTCGTTCAACGTTCCGTCGTCGTTTAAAATGTCTACAACGGGCAACTGATGCCGCAAACCTATTTCGTAGTCGTTCGCATCGTGTGCCGGAGTGATTTTCAAACACCCCGTTCCAAAGTCCATAGCCACGTAATCGTCTGCTATGATGGGTATTTCTTTATCAATGAGCGGAATCAACACCTTTTGCCCTACCAGATGTGCATACCTTTCGTCCTGCGGATGTACACAGACGGCCACGTCTGCCATAATCGTTTCCGGCCGCGTAGTGGCAATCGTCACATACTCAGTACTACGTGTTCCGTTTTGGCTGATGAAGTATTTCAGGTAATAGAGTTTTTCGTTGACTTCCTTATGAATGACTTCTTCGTCGCTGACAGCCGTTTGGCCTTCCGGGTCCCAATTGACCATGCGGATGCCGCGGTAAATCAAGCCTTCGTTATACAAATACACAAAAGACTCAATCACGGAACGGCTCAAATCCGGGTCCATGGTAAATTTTGTTCTATCCCAATCGCACGAAGCGCCCAGCTTCTTCAACTGTTCCAGAATGATGTTGCCGTGCTTTTCTTTCCAAGCCCAGGCATGCTCCAGAAACTCTTCCCGGCTCAAGTCGGATTTTTCAATACCTTGCTCTTTCAGCAGCGCTACCACTTTGGCTTCTGTAGCAATGGAAGCGTGGTCCGTACCGGGAACCCAGCACGTGTTTTTTCCCATCATGCGAGCCCTTCTGACCAACACGTCTTGAATGGTATTGTTCAACATATGTCCCATATGAAGAACTCCCGTCACGTTGGGTGGCGGAATAACCATACTGTATTTGGGTCTGTCGTCGGGAACGGAATGAAAAAAACGGTGTTCCATCCAATAGGTGTACCATTTTTCTTCTGTAAGTGAAGGGTCGTATATTGCAGGTAAATCCATATATTATAGAGAATAAGGCACAAATATATAAAAAATACTACTTTTGTGGTATAAAATCAAAGAGCTATGGACCAAAACCCCAAGAAAGAAATCAATATAGAATTGCCGGAAGAAGTAGCGCAAGGCTGTTATTCCAACCTGGCCATCATAACCCATTCAAGCAGTGAATTTGTCTTCGATTTCATACGCATGATGCCGGGCATTGTCAAAGCCAAAGTACAGAACCGCATTGTCATGACACCGGAACACGCCAAACGTTTTTTCAATGCGTTGCAAGACAATTTGACAAAATACGAGAAACATTTTGGAGAAATCCGCCTTACGGGAAAAGGCATGCACCAAATTCCGCTCCACTTTGGCGACGGAACCCCGGAAGCCTGACACTTTATTGTTCTGCGTTGTAAATAGAGGCCACCTCTGCATCCGACAACATTCTGTCATAAAACCTCAAGGCTGCCATATCTCCCTTTAAGAAGGTGTTTAAGGTACTGCCTCCCAAGGCATGCGCACCAACAACCAAATCATTTTGTATTCCAAAAGCCATAGGTATTTCCATATCGTCTATAGGCATCTTGACACCATCCAAATAAAGCGTCATGGTTTTGCCGTTGGATACTACGGTCAACATATGCCATTCTTTGCCCAAGAAATTGGTGATGTCAAGCCCCGCAACACTGGGCAACGCTTCAGAATACGTTTCTTTACCGGGTCCCATGCTCAAAGATAAGACCCAATCTTTTTCTTCGTGGCTGATCATGAAGTACATACCGTCTTCACTCACAGATCCTATAAACGGATACTTTTCATCTTGTCGCATGCCGTCCGGAAAACGCAACCAAAAGCTGATGGTCCCCCTTGATATACCGGACAGCGGATTTTTATTTTTGCTATACAAGTACCCGCTGTTTCCGTTAAAAGAAATGGCGGCCGGCACTCCCTTGGGCTTTTGCCCTAAAGCCGTCTTGTATCGGATGCCGTTAGATACAATCAAATCGTGGGCTGCCCCTGTCCAATCGTAGGCTTTTCCTTCTTCGTTTACCGTAAAGAACATCTTCAATCCATCAGATACGACTACGCTGTTATCCTTTTGCGTAGTAAATTCCTGCACCGGACCGTAGTACACACCTTTTGTTGTCCTTACGTACGACCTGTAATAATAAGTGGTATTGATGAGCAGATGCTCCAAAGAGGATACAAAAGAACCTGTTGAAGGGTTTACCCCCAAATTCGTATGTTCGTCTTCCCATGTGGGTTGGTTGTGCTGGCTGCTCCAACAATGGCCGTATGATAAAATGTCTTCTGACCCTTTCTTTTGCAGCGTTCCTTGGAGCGTGGCCGCATAATGCGTCACGTGTTCCGCCGCTCCTGTAACGAGTACCGGCTCTACAATCGGCAAGAAAGATGTAAGCGTGTTGGAGTACGCTATCCCGCTTGCATTGACGGCAAAACTGCGTACCCTATAAGTCACTCCCCTTTCCGGTTTGGTAAGTATATAAGAAAATTGAGTTGCGTAGTCGTGTCCACCCAGCAATACGTGATGGTCTTCTTCCAAAACAGGTGTTTTTTCTTCAAAACTCCATACAAAACCGCGTTCTATGAAAGGCGTTCCGGCAGCTCTTCTTTCGTATAAAGTCAGCTCATTCTCGTCGGCATCGTCGTTCAATTGCAAGCCGCGCAAAGAGGGAGGTTCGTACGTAAACACAAACGTTTGGCCGTAAGCAACAGCCACCTCGTTTTCTGCATACGCCCTCACATACCAGGTAGTTCCATCTGCAGGAAGCGTTTCCGGGTAAGAAACGAACGTGCTGCCTTCTTCCACGGACCCCAATTGCGTACAACCGCCTTGGCTGCCTACCGACACTTCCGGATCCGGTTCCGTACTCCAGCAGTGCCCGTGTTGAATGATGGCCCCGCCTCCGTTTGTTACCAAGGTGCCTTTAAAATGCAAGCGGTAGCCTTCGTCCAGCGCCACGCCGTCAGATGTGACTTCCGGAGGTCCTGCCTCTGTTGCGTAATTCACAGCCACCTTCAACTCCTCTTCTGCGTATGCAACAGAAATGATACTTGCCGAGGCGCCCGAGGGAATGTGTTCCCTGTCCAATGTCACCACCACTTCTATGCTTTCCTGCTCTTTAGAAATGGTGCCCTGGGTTGGAGAAAAGGACAGATTTTCGTCTTCGCAGGTAAGCGTAAAGGCTACCGGATGTACTCCTGCCAACCGGGAAACGGTAAAGGTTCTTTGCACACTTTGCATTCCAAAATCCAAGGTTTTTGGAGACACTTGCAATACATCTTTTGTTTTGTCAATCTGAAAGACATACGATACATCTCCGCCTTTGGACAACAATGTGGTATTGTATGTATAGCTGCCGTAGTCCAGCACGCTGCGGTCCGCTGTAATGGCTATGGATTGCTCCGTATCCGGTTGAATCGTTCCCTCCGTCTGCTCCCAAGACAACCACTCCGGCAAAGCGTCTTCCAGCTGCCAGTCAAACGGTATGTTTCCTTTGTTTTTCAAGGTGGTAACGGCTGCCGTTTCTTCTTCCCCAAACTTAAAATGCGTACCTTCTACTTCCAACAACGCACCTTCTTTCAACAACGCCACAGGAATCAACAAAGGAACTTCTGCTCCGGTCAGTTGTATTTCTCCCAAATAGTGACCAATCTCTACAACAGATCTGTCGCAAGTAAAAAGCAATTCCTCCGTTTGCTCGGGAGGCAACTCCCCTCCCAAAGGTTCTACCTGCAACCAGGGCGGAAAATAAATGTCCAAAAAGTTCCAATGCAACGTATCGTTGCCTGGATTTGACAACTGCGCCACAATTTCCGTTTTGCTTCCTCCAAAATCTATGAGCTCTTCTGACAATTGGGCTATGGCTACACGTCTGATCAATAAAATGGTAAACGTATATACGTTCTTTTTTCTGGGTGAAAGCGGCATCTTCAATGTTTCCTGCTTGTCGTACCCGGGCTTGCTGAAAACAAGATAGACAGATTCGTCTGTTCTGGGTAACGCAATGGAAAATGTTCCGTCTTGGTCTGTTTCCTGGCCCAGATTGAATGGCATAACAGATACGACTACTCCCGGAAGCGGTTGTTTATTCAACACATCTACTACCGTACCGGTAAACGTGGTAGTAGTTCCTGTTTGGTCGCAAGAAATGGCAAAGAAGGATACCACAATCAATAAAAGAATCTGAAACCTATGCATACTGTTACTATTACTCGTGCAAATATAGTTAACTTTGCCGTTACTATGAGCAACTACAAAAATAGACTACACACCATTAAAGCTTTTGCATTTGATATTGACGGCGTTCTTACAGACGGCACTGTCATAGCTATGGCGGACGGAGATTTGATTCGCGTACACTATGCACGTGACGGATACGCCATCCGACAAGCGTTGGAACACGGATACCCCGTAGCCATCATTACAGGAGCCACATCTCCTTCTGTAGCAAAGCGTTATACGTTGTTGGGTGTGGAAGACATCTATATGGGAGCACTGAACAAAATGCCTCCTTTTGAAGATTTCTGCAAAAAACACGGATTGGACCCTTCTGAAGTAGCGTATGCCGGAGACGACATTCCCGACATTCCGCCTATGATGGCTTGCGGTTTTTCCTTTTGTCCTACAGACGCAGCCACGGAAGTACGGAGAATAGCACAATACGTTTCTCCGTTCCCGGGCGGTCGCGGATGCGTACGCGAAGTCATAGAACAAGTACTCAAACTCCATGGCAAATGGTACAAAGGGTCTGAAGGACTGCCGGAAGACATAGCCCGAACGCTCAGCCAATGAATACAAAATACCATATGATATTGGGATCGTCCTCTCCCAGAAGAAAACAACTGATGGAAGGCTTGGGGTTGCCTTTTGATACAGCAACAATCCACGGCATTGACGAAGACAACCTCCCAAAAGACATAGAACCGGCAGACATACCGCTTCATCTGGCCCAAACAAAATCGTATGCCTACCAAAAACCATTACAAGGCAACGACTTGATCATCACAGCAGATACGTTGGTCTATCAAGAACAATCCGTTTTGGGAAAACCGCAGAACCACGAACAGGCGTGCCACATGCTCCGCCAACTCTCAGGCCGTTGCCACAAAGTAGTCACAGGTGTATTTCTTCGTTCTTCTGAAGAACACAAAATAGCTTCCGGCTTTACAGATACAACCCGGGTGTGGTTTTCACACTTGGAAGAAGAAGAAATCCAATATTACGTCAATACCTACAAACCGTATGACAAAGCAGGCGCTTACGGCGTACAAGAATGGATTGGATATATTGGTATAGAACGTATAGAAGGCAGTTTTTACAACGTAATGGGATTTCCCATACACGCCTTTTGGGCTTTTCTCAAAAGATGTAAAGTGGTGGAATTTCTCTAAGAAATCCTTTTTTCTTACATTTACCTGATTTTAAAGATCAAAATTATGGAAAAGAAACCTACTGTTGCCATACTATGCGGTGGCGGTCCGGCTCCGGGCATCAACACCGTAGTATGCACCATTACGAAAACATTTCTCACAAAAGGATACCGCATCATAGGACTTCACGGCGGATACATAGGCTTGTTCTGCAAAGAGAAATGCAGGATAGAAGAGATGGACTTTGATAAAGCAGATTTGCTTTTTAATAAAGGAGGTTCGTACCTGAGGATGAGCCGTTACAAACCAAGTGATGAAGATTTTGAGAAGAACTTCAATTTTGATTTGTTTTCAGAATACAACGTAAAACTGTTGGTGACCATTGGAGGAGACGACACCGCTACCACGGCAAACCTCATCACGCAATTTTTGCAAAAGAAGAACTACAATGTAGCCAACATACATGTACCCAAAACGATAGACAACGACCTCCCCTTGCCGGAAGGCGTACCTACGTTTGGTTACCAAAGTGCCAAAGCAGAGGGTACCACCTTGGGACGTACCGTTTATGAGGACGCCCGTACGAGCGAAAACTGGTTCATTGTAACGGCTATGGGGCGCTCATCGGGACATTTGGCATTTGGGATAGGTTCTTCATGCCATTTCCCTATGATCATCATCACGGAAATGTTCTACAGAACGCCTATTACTATAGACAAAATAGTACACCTGATTGTGTCGTCAGTCATCAAACGCCAGTTGCGCAACATCCCCTACGGCTGTGTCATCATATCGGAAGGCGTCTTCCAAGCCCTTTCTGACAAAGACATTCAAAATGCAGAAATAGCCTTCACGTATGACGACCACGGCCATCCGGAATTAGGGAAAATCTCCAAGTCGCATATCATCGACAACCTGGTAGACAAAAAACTTAAGAGCTTAGGATTGAATGTAAAAACAAGACCGGTAGAGGTCGGCTACGAGGTACGTTGCATCAGCCCCAAATCGTACGACCTGGAGTATTGCTCCATGTTGGGTATGGGCGTATACGAACTCTATACAAAAGGCGTGAGCGGCTGCATGGTCTGTCGCGACGGAAACGGGAAAATCATTCCCCTCTTCCTGCAAGATTTACAAGACCCCCGCACAGGCAAAATACCTCCGCGTATGGTCAGCATGAAATCACAAGAAATGCAGTTCTTCACCCGCCACATCATGGATTACATTACGGAAGAAGACTATGAGGATGCCAAGAAACTCATAGAAAAACCGGAATTGTTTGATTTCAATAAAATCCTGAATTACTAACAATTACGGCAATTGCGGACCCGATGCCACCAAGGCACAAGCGTCTTCGTTGTCGCAATACTTCTCAAAGTTCTTGATATACTGACCGGCCAAAGAGACGGCTTTTTCTTCCCATTGTTCTACTTGTTCATACGTATCTCTGGGATCCAAAATATCTGAAGACACACCGGGCAATTCCACAGGAATGTTCAAGTTCATGATGGGAATGTGCTTGGTGGGTGCCTCATCAATACTTCCGTCCAAAATGGCGTCTATGATGGCGCGTGTCTCTTTCAAAGAAATACGTTCACCTGTTCCGTTCCATCCCGTATTGACCAAATACGCTTTGGCATCGTGTTCCTTCATTTTCCTCACCAAATTTTTGGCGTAAATGGTAGGATGCACTGTCAAGAAAGCAGCACCAAAGGCAGCCGAAAAAGAAGGTTGCGGTTCTGTAATACCGCGTTCCGTACCGGCCAGTTTGGATGTATAACCGCACAAGAAGTGGTATTGTGCTTGCTTCTCATCCAAAATGGAAACGGGAGGTAACACTCCGTAAGCGTCTGCAGACAAGTAGATCACTTTTTTTGCGTGGCCTGCTTTGGAAGGCAATACAATCTTGTTGATAAAATAAATAGGATACGATACGCGGGTGTTTTCCGTAACGGACGCGTCTGTAAAATCGGGCGTGCCGTCCGGCAAGATCGTCACGTTTTCCAACAAAGCGTCACGGCGGATGGCCTTCCAGATATCGGGTTCTTTTTCTTTACTCAAATCAATACATTTGGCATAACAACCGCCTTCAAAGTTGAACACACCGTGGTCGTCCCAGCCGTGCTCGTCGTCACCAATCAAGTAGCGCTTGGGATCGGTAGAGAGCGTTGTTTTGCCTGTGCCGGAGAGTCCAAAGAAAATGGCTACGTCGCCATCCTCGCCTACGTTGGCAGAACAGTGCATAGAAGCAATGCCTTTCAACGGCAGGTAGTAGTTCATCATAGAGAAAATCCCTTTCTTCATTTCTCCACCGTACCAGCTTCCTCCTACTACGGCCATACGCTCCGTAAGGTTAAACACCACAAATACATCTGAATTCAAGCCTTGCTCTTTCCAATTGGGATTGGTGGCTTTGGAAGCGTTGATCATCACAAAATCGGGCTCTCCGTAATGCTCCAACTCGTATTCAGAGGGACGTATAAACATGTTTGTTACAAAATGGGCCTGCCAGGCTACTTCCATGATAAAGCGTACTTTCAATCTTGTATCTGCATTCGTTCCACAGAAAGAATCTACCACATACAATTTTTTCTTGCCTGACATCTCTTCTTGGGCAATGCCTTTCAATGAATCCCACACTTCTGTGCTTATGGACTTGTTGATGACGCCATCCCACCATACGGTATTTTCCGTAGTCTTGTCTTTGACAATGTATTTGTCCTTGGGTGAACGTCCTGTAAAAACACCCGTTCTCACGTTGACGGCTCCCATATTGGTTTGCACGCCTTTCTCAAAGCCTTCGTTGGCCGAATCCATTTCTGCCTGATACAAGGTCTCATAAGATGGATTGTACACAATTTCACCTACGTTGGTGATTCCATACTTAGACAGGTCTAGTTTGCTCATAATTAATGATTTGATAATGAAAAATTTAGGTATTAAAACGGTCTTTAAATATCTTGCGAAGATACTCATTTTATTTATCTTTGCAATTATAGAAATGAGCAACAATCGCAACGAAATCTTTCGTGAAACACTGCTTCGTTATTGGGGCTACGCTTCGTTTCGGCCGGCGCAAGAAGAAATCATAGCTTCTGTTTATGGAGGAACGGATACGTTAGCTCTTTTGCCTACGGGAGGCGGAAAGTCCATTTGCTTTCAAGTCCCCGCCTTGCTCATGGACGGCATCTGTTTGGTGGTCACGCCCCTGATAGCCCTTATGAAAGATCAGGTAGAATCCTTGAGAAATTTAGGTATAAAAGCCTTGAGCGTTCATTCCGGCATGAGCGCCCATGAAATAGATATTGCTTTGGACAACGCCGCTTATGGCAACTACAAATTCCTATACCTTTCTCCCGAACGCCTGAGTACCCACTTGTTTCGTGAACGGGTACAAAAAATGCATCCTTCCCTGTTGGTTGTGGACGAAGCACATTGCATTTCCCAGTGGGGCTACGATTTTCGTCCTTCTTACTTGCGTATTGCTCAATTTCGCGAACTGTTTCCCAACATCCCTACCCTGGCCTTGACAGCTACCGCAACGCCGCAAGTAGTGGAAGACATCAAAGAAAAATTGGTCTTTCGCAAAGACCACAGCGTATTTCAAACTTCCTTTGAACGGGCAAACTTGGCCTACGTAGTACGGAAAGCCGAGGACAAACCGGGTCAACTGCTGCGCATAGCCCAAGGCGTTCCGGGAAGCGGTCTGGTCTATGTCAGAGAGCGGAAAAAAGCCACAGAATTGGCAGAATTTTTACTTTTCAACGGCCACAAAGCAGATGCGTACCACGCCGGAATGGATGCCAAACGCCGCACGGAAAAGCAAGAAGCATGGAAGAAAGGAGACATCCGCATTATGGTGGCTACAAATGCGTTTGGCATGGGTATAGACAAACCGGATGTTCGCTTTGTTTGCCATTTTGACGTACCCGATGCACCGGAAGCATACTTCCAAGAAGCCGGCCGGGCCGGTAGAGACGGGAAAAAAGCATACGCCGTGTTGCTGTACAACCCTTCCGATGACCGCCGCCTAAAACAACTGTTCAACATCTCTTTTCCCAATGCAGACTTCGTAAAAGAAACGTACCAAGACCTCTATTCTTTTTTGGGCTTGGGATACGGAGAAGGTGCAGAACAGCAATTTGATTTCAACTTGCCGGCATTTGCAAAACGCCAAGACAAACACCCCGCCACCCTTTGGTATGCTCTCCAATACCTGGAACAAGAGGGGTACATATCTTTGACAGAAGAAGTAGACAATCCGTCCCGCATCTATTTCCAGGTAAACAGAGACGAATTGTACAAAGCACAAATAGCCAACCCCCTGTTGGATACGTTTATAAAACTGTTGCTGCGTTCTTATACCGGTTTGTTCAACGGATTTGTATCTATTGATGAATCCTACTTAGCGCGCGTAAGCCGTCAAGCACCTACTGTCGTTTCAGAATACCTGATTCGACTCTCGCGTATGGGGCTCATTTCTTACATACCTAAAAAGAAAAGTCCGCAAGTATTTCTCTATTCCCAAAGATTGCAACCGGGCAATGTGTATTTGAATCCGGCCGGATTTATGCAACGCAAAGACAGCTGGTTTCGCAGAATGGAAGCCATACTGCAATACGCACGTTCAGATGCCCCTTGCCGCAGCAAACAATTGCTGGCTTACTTTGGAGAGGGAACGGCCAAAAACTGCGGTATCTGCGACGTATGCCTGGCTGCAGCCGAGGCAGAAAACCCCGGTGAAACGTTTGAGAGGATTGCCGGAAAAATCACAGAAACACTAAAGAACGGCCCTGTCAAAATACAACAACTCCATTTGCATTTTACGGAATCTGAAAACAACGTATTGAATGTCTTGCGAGCCATGGTGGAAAACGGGGACATTCGCATAGACGACGACCGAATTATTCAAACTTAGTTTTATCTTTACCGCATGAACGAAAGCAGAGCTGTTGAAAGAATCAAAGAATTAAAACAAGCCATCCTGGAGCACAACAACAACTATTATGTCTTGAATGCTCCCAAAATTTCGGACTTTGAATACGATTTGCTCGTTCAGGAATTGGAAGGCATCGAACGCAAATTCCCCCATCTGGCTACAGAAGATTCACCCACAAAACACGTGGGCAGCGATTTGGCAGGGACTGCAACGGCTTTCCAACGCGTACGCCACAAAGTACCTATGCTTTCTTTAAGCAATACGTACGACAAGCAAGAATTGGCAGACTTTCACAACCGCATCCTGAAAAATGCATCTGTTCAAGAAGACGACATAGCCTACGTAAGCGAATTGAAATTGGACGGTACGGCCATTTGTCTTTCCTATGCACACGGACGGCTGACAAGGGCACTTACACGCGGAGACGGCACCTACGGAGACGACGTTACGGCCAATGTATTGCGTATATCGTCCATTCCCTCCCAATTGCCCCCTTCAGACCGGTTGCCCGTTCCCTACCCCGAACAATTTGAAATACGCGGAGAAATTGTCATGCCCTATCCCCGCTTTGAAGAACTGAACAAAGCAAAAGAAGAGGCCGACGAACCGCCTTTTGCCAACCCCCGCAACGCAGCCGCAGGTACGTTAAAACTCTTATCGGCGGACGAAGTGCAGCGTCGCGGTTTGGAGTGTTACGTATACCATTTGGTCACAGACACAGAAGGCGTTCAAACACAATGGCAAGCTCTGGAAGCAGCCTCGCAGTGGGGTTTTTTGGTATCGCCGCACCGCAAATTGTGTAAGAACATAGAAGAAATAGAAGCTTTTCTGGAGTATTGGGATAGGGAACGCCACAACTTGCCGGTGGCTACAGACGGAGTCGTCATTAAAGTCAACGCCTTTGCATTGCACAAACAATTGGGTATGACGGCCAAAAGCCCCCGTTGGGCTACAGCATACAAGTTCAAAGCGGAACAAGCAGCTACACGCTTGTTGTCGGTAGATTTTCAAGTAGGTAGAACGGGAGCCGTCACCCCTGTGGCCAATTTGGAACCGGTGTTGCTATCCGGCACCACAGTCCGGCGCGCATCGTTGCACAATGCAGACCAAATAGCCCTACACGATATCCGATTGGAAGATACGGTCTTTATTGAAAAAGGAGGGGAAATCATCCCCAAAGTGGTAGGCGTGGACTTGAGTCTTCGTCCTCCGCACACAATGCCTTTTGAATACATCACCCGTTGCCCGGAATGCAATACTCTCTTGGAAAAAGAACCGGAAGAAGCAAAACACTTTTGTCCAAATACCCGCGGATGTCCTCCACAAATCAAAGGCAGGATTGCCCATTTCATGAGCCGCAAGGCCATGAACATATTGGGTGGACAAGCCCTTATAGAACAACTGTACAACAACGACCTGGCAACAAACCCGGCCCATTTGTATGGTTTGACACCGGAAAAACTGGAAGTGCTGGAAAACTGGGGACCCAAGTCTACAGAAAATTTGCTCAGAAGCATTGAAGCGTCCAAGTCCGTTCCTTTTTCCCGTGTGTTGTATGCCTTGGGGATTCCCTTTGTGGGAGAAACTACGGCAGGACAGCTGGCAGCTCATTTTGGATCGTTACAGTCCCTGCAAACGGCTACGTACGAAGCGTTGATAGAAGCACCCGATGTGGGAGAGAAAATAGCGATTTCCGTTGCCCGATTCTTTCAAGACCCGGCCAATACGCTATGGGTACAGACCCTACAAGAGGCCGGTCTGCAATTTGAACAACGGCAGACAGAAAGACAACATCTCTCGCAAGCCCTGGAAGACAAACGTTTTGTCATTTCCGGAACGTTCAGCCGCCCCAGAGACGAGATCAAACAAACCATCCTATCACACGGTGGCAAGGTTTTGGCAGCCATTAGCGCACAAACAGATTACTTTTTGGCAGGAAACAAAACGGGACCGGCCAAAATGAAGAAAGCTACCCAGCTAGGAATCAGAATTATAGATGAAAACGAATTTTTGGAATTATTATGATAGCAACCATCCTGGACACAGTGCATTTTATAGGCACAAACGACAGAAGCAAAACGTTGTTTGAAAACAACTGGCCCCTCCCCTCGGGCATTTCCTACAACTCCTATTTGATAACAGATAAAAAAACAGCCCTTGTAGATACCATCGAATACGGCAGCGACCACACGTACATAGACACCGTGGAGCATTTGTTGGCCGGCCGGCCGCTCGACTATTTGATTGTATTGCATATGGAACCGGACCACGCCGGTATGATTGGCGATGTATTGCGTCGCCATCCCCATACCGTAGTGGTGACAAACGCCAGAGGCATCAAGTTGCTGGACATTTACCATCCCGGTATTGCCAGAGAACAAATCCTTGAAGTCAAAAACGGAGACCGGCTGGAATTGGGACACCACAACTTGCAATTTGTCTTTACACCCATGGTTCATTGGCCGGAATCCATGATGGCCTATTGCACTACAGAGGAGATCCTTTTTTCACAAGATGCGTTTGGCACCTTTGGCACGTTGGACGGAGGCATCTTTGACGACGAAATTGATCCGGAGTATTACAAAGACGAAATGCTCCGCTATTATTCCAATATCATAGGCAGGTATTCTCCGCAAGTGGAAAGGGCGCTGCAACAGGCAGCAAAGCTTCCCATCCGCATCATTTGCCCTGTACACGGCCCCGTATGGCGCAGCAACCCGCAAAAGGTTTTTGATTGGTATGCTCAATGGGCCACAGGTGGCAGTGAAAAAGGCGTAGTCTTGGCCTATGCTACCATGTACGGGCACACAAAGCAAACAGCAGATTACATAGCCCGAAAATTGTCGGAAAACGGCATTCGCAACATACGCGTATTTGACGTGTCAAAAACACATCCGTCGTTTGTTTTAAAAGAAATTTGGAAATACAACGGCATCGTCCTCGGTTCATGCTCCTACAATACAGGCATGCACCCTTCCATGCACCAACTATGTCATGAAATAGAAATCATGCAGCCTGGCAAGAGAAACGCATTCTTATTTGGCGGCTTTTCCTGGAGCGGCGGAGGGCTGAAGAACCTGCAGCTCTTTGCAGAAGGCATGAAAGAAAAGCACCAATGGCATTTGTACACTCCCGGAATAGAACTGCCGGGCAGCCCTGACAGAGCGGCTTTACGTACACTAGATGCACATATAAAAGACTACACAGAAGGCCTTTAACGCAATATGGACACTTCGGATTATATAGACCAATACTTTGAACCGCTCAGGATATTGAGTGAAAAAAGATGCGCCAATACAGAAGAATACGAATTGGTACTCAAGGCCTATGCCTTTGCCAAAGAAGCCCACAAAAACCAAAAGCGCATTTCCGGTGAACCCATTATTTTCCATAACATAGACGTAGCCAGAATTCTTGTGGAAGAAATTGGATTGGGCAACAAATCCATCATTGCCGGGCTCTTACACCATACCCTCTCAGATACGGAATACACAAAAGAAGACATCAGTGGGTTGTTTGGAGAGAAAATAGCGGAACTGGTAGAAGGGTTGGGCAAAATGGAACGCGTCTTTGCGGCTCAAGATAAAACACAGGAAGAAACATTCAAACAAATGTTGTTGACCGTCAACAACGACATCCGTGTATTGCTTATCAAATTGGCAGACAGGCTGCACAACTTGAGAAATGTGGACGAATTGCCTGTAGAAAAGCGGGCGCGCAACTTGGGCGAATCCATGTACATATTTGCTCCGTTGGCTCACCAGTTGGGACTGTACACCATCAAGTCAGAGATTGAAAACATCTGGATGAAGTACGCCATGCCGGCCGAATACGTGGAGATACAGGAAAAAGTAAAAAAAGAAATGGGCCGCCGTGATAAAGCCCTCACAATAAAATACATTGAACCCATTACGGCCTTATTAAAGCAAGAAGGGCTTGATTTTAAGATGACTACCCGCATCAAAACGCCCTACTCCATTTGGGCCAAAATGAAAAAAAGGAATGTCGTTTTTGAAGACGTATTTGATCTTTATGCACTGCGTATTGTCTTTCAACCACCTGTAACAGACAGAGAGATAGAACACCAATTGTGTTACAAAATAGAAGCCTTGCTGAACGAGTATTGGGAACCGTATCCGGAACGACGCCGAGATTGGTTGAAAACGCCAAAAGAAACGGGATACGAAGCTTTGCACTCCACGTACCTGACTCCTTCCGGGAACTGGTTGGAGGTACAAATTCGCAGCCGCAGGATGGACGACATTGCCGAACAAGGCATTGCCGCCCATTGGAAATACAAAGGCATTGTTCCCGAAGTAAGCGGCATAGAAAGCTGGTTGGTAAAAGTGCGTCAAACGCTGGAAGACAAAGACACCCAATCGCTCGCATTTTTTGACCATTTCCGTCCCAGTAGCCTTATTTCCGTCATCTATATATTTACTCCAAAAGGAGAAATGCGTATTTTACCCAAAGGAGCCACGGCCTTGGATTTTGCGTATTATATACATACACATGTGGGACACCATGCCTTGGCGGCCAAAATCAACGAAAAACTGAAGCTCCTCTCCACGCCGCTCAGCGGTGGAGACCAAGTGGAAATCATCACTACAGATGATCCTCAAGTAAAAATTGAACGGCTCAGCGCCGTTACCACCTCTAAAGCCAAGAGTTTGATTTTGGAAGCGCTCAAAAAGAGCGGAGCCGACCCCATCAACAAAGGCAGAAACATCTTGTCGCGCAAATTGGCGGAATTTGGAATAAAAATACATACAAGACTCATAAACAAACTTTTAGCGGCGTACAACATCACCTCCAGAGAAGAATTGTACGGAAGGATTGGGGCCGGCATGCTGGATTTGTCCAATTTGAGAGACATCCTGTTGAAAGGTACGCCTACAAGAAAATTTGTGAGTTGGGTACCGGAACCGGATTGGACGCGTCGCCAAGATTTCAACACGTTCCATTTTTCTCCTTGCTGCCGTCCCACTCCGGAAGACGAATTGATAGGCTTCATCAGCAAGAAAACACGCGACTTGTATATCCATACTACCACGTGTCCCAGAATAGAAGCCCTCAAAAGACTCCACAAACACGAAAGCGATCGTGTACAGGTCAGCTGGAAGAAACAACGCTTGTCTACTTCCCTTGTCAAGTTGATGATTCGCGGCAGCGACCGCTTGGGTATTATTTTTGACATTACACACGCCACTTCTTTGGGCATGTGTGTAAATATCCGTAGTTTCAGTCTTATTTCACACGACAACATATTTGATGCAGAGTTAGAAGTATATGTGCAAAACAACGACTCTGTACAAGAATTGATGGCGGAATTGAAGAAAATCAAAGGAGTACAAACTGTAAAACAATTGGAACAATGAAGAAAACAGTGCGTATGATAAAGAAGATCTTGCTCTTTCCGCTCCTCATAGGAGGATTGGGAGTGGTATTGATCGTTCCTCGCAGCTGCGCCAACACTACGGCCGGCCCTGCAGGAGGTCCCAAAGACACCCTTCCGCCCAAACTGTTAGTCACCGTTCCCGATGTCAATCAAGTAGATGTCAATCCCAATACAAAAAAAATAGAGCTGCAATTTGACGAATACGTAAAATTGCACGAACCCAACGAACACATCCTCCTTTCTCCCCCGCAAGAAAAGAGACCGACTTTTCGCACAAAAGGAAGAGGTATAGTAGTAGATTTGGAAGAACCTTTGCTGCCCGGCACATCGTACAGCCTCTATTTTGGAGAAGCCATTCAAGACAACAACGAAGGCAATCCTTTTCCCATCTTTGCACTCAGTTTTTCTACCGGTCCTACGCTAGATACACTTATGTTTTCCGGTATGGTGGCAGACGCCACTACGCTGTTGCCCGTGCCCAACGCCACCGTTTTGCTTCACCGCAGTCTTACAGACACTACTTTGACAAAAACGCTACCGGTAGCCGCCACACGTACAGATGCCTACGGGTATTTTGTTCTCAGAAACTTGAAAGACACCACATACAACTTGTTTGTCATCACAGACGAAAACAAAAACAACCGCTACGACCGGCAAGAGGGCGAATGGGTAGGCTTTTCAGACTCGCTTATTGTTCCTCAGAAAATGATGTTTCCCTACGCTCCGGAAATCCAGCCTTATTTTGCCAAAGATACGGCAGGACTACTGAAAAGACCTTTGGAAACCACGCTTTTTCTATTTAAAGAACCGGCTACGCGTCAAGTGTTGTCTCATTTTGAGCGCACACGACCCAGGACGTTGCAATTGGCTTTTTCGGCCCCGGGAGCCGACATTGTACAGACATCCATTCCCGGGATGGATTCCACAGACATCGTCGCACAACACAACTACAGACGAGACACCGTCTTGTTGTGGCTGACGGCTGCAACAGTCCCGGATACAGTCCGCCTCCATCTGACGTACATGGCCACAAACGATTCTCTGAAGACACTCCTTCCGCGCACAGACACCCTTCGTTTTCTGCCTCTGAAAGAAGAAGAGAAAAAAGACGACTTAGGCGGACAATCCGTCGCAGACGGGAGAGGTCGCTTTGACAGGCAGCCGCCTCCCTCGGCAAAAAAAGAGGAAGATTTCATGGAACTCAAAACAAACATACTCCCGGAAATCATAAAGGACAAAGGTTTTTCCATCCGCTTTAAAGATTTGCCCGTAGAACCGGATTTCACGCAAGCCGCGCTGTCGCGTATTGCTCCGGCCGGCGATACGGTAGCAGTTCCGTATACTGTGGAACGCGACTCATTGGATTTCTGCCTCTACCATGTACTACCGGGTACGATTTTGGAAGGCACATCGTACCGGTTTTTGCTACCGGGCGGTCTGTTAACAGACATATACGGATTGAAGAACGACACTTTGGCAGTCTCTTTCAAAACGTTGCTCTCTGAAGAATTCGGAGCCTTGCATTTGCAATTGGCAGACGTGTCGTCTTCATTGATAGTAGACTTGATGAACGAAAACAGAGACAGAATCCACCGGAGTCACAGGGTAAAAGCAGATACAACCATCACTTTTGCCTATTTGAAAGCGGGCAAATACACCGTTCGCGTTACGGAAGATTTGAACGACAACGGCTTTTGGGATACGGGAGATGTAACCAAACGCATACAACCGGAACGCGTTCGTATGTTCAAGTTGCCTTCAGGAAGCGCTGTCCTGGAATTGCAAGACAAGATGGAGATAACGCAGATCATATCTATTCAAAACTTATTGAACGAACATGTCACACTTACGGTCCCTTCCAAGAAAAGATAGACGCCTGCTGACGCCTCTGTTGTTGACCATCGGGTTGCTTTTAGGAAATCCGGGGCCGCAAAAACTCGCTGCCCAAACCCTACCTGTAAAACAACATATGGTAGGAGTAAAGGGAGGATATGCCTTCAATATGATACACTTCACACCGGATAGGAAACAAACGAGCGTACCGTCTTGGAAGAACGCCTCTGTAGTCTACACGTATTACCACGACTTGTGGGGCAATTTGCCGTATTTTGGACTCCAAACGGGATTTGCTTACACACAACAAGCCTACGACACCCCGCAACTCAAACGCGTGTATGAAGTAGTACGAATACCTTTGGTAAGCCAATTTCACATTGACATGTGGAAAACGCGCCTTCTTCTGAACTTGGGTTGTTTTGCCTCGTACCGAATGAGCGCTATGGACTTTACGGAAGAACAGCCGCAAGGAGTCCCCGTAGTGTTCGATTGCAACCACATTTCCCAAGATTACGGCGTACTAGGCGGCATAGGCTTTGCCTTGGTACTCAAACCTTTTGAGATTCACCTGGAAGCCAATTATTCGCACTCTTTTGCCATGATTGAAAACCCGGCTCTCTACAGCAACGAACATTATACTTACGGCTATCCGGGACAATTGTTGTTTACCATAGCCCTTTATCTGCATCTGTAATGAATACACACACGGTAACGGTTGGATCTTTGAAAATAGGCGGCGGACATCCCGTTTCTGTGCAAACCATGTGCAATACAGACACGTTGGATATACAAGCTTCAGTTGCACAATGCCAAAGAGTGGCGGCAGCCGGAGCCCAAATGATTCGTTTGACAACGCAGGCCCCCAAACAAGTAAAAGCCTTGGCTCGGATCAAAAACGAACTGCATCAAACCGGCATCACGGTACCCTTGGTTGCCGATGTGCATTTTTCTGCCGCAACGGCTATGGAAGCGGCCCGAGTTGCTGAAAAGGTGCGTATCAATCCGGGAAATTTCTCCAAAGACCCAAAGCGTGCCAAAGCATTGCTCACAGACTTGTTGGATGTGTGTAAAGAGCACGGTACGGCTTTGCGCATAGGCGTAAACCACGGTTCGCTTCCGGAACATATCATGGAACAGCACGGAGACACGCCCGACGGTATGTGCCAGGCCGCCATGGAATATTTGAACGTATGTAAAGAACAAGCCTTTAAAAATGTCATTGTTTCCATAAAATCCAGCAACACCCGTGTGATGGTCCAAGCCAACCGCTTGTTGGTACAATACATGGAAAAAGCCGGCATGACCTTCCCCATACACCTGGGCGTCACAGAGTCCGGGAGCGGAAGACAAGGACGTCTGAAATCGGCAGCCGGAATCATCACACTCTTGAAAGAAGGCATCGGAGACACATTCCGTGTCTCGCTTACAGAAGCCCCGGAAGAGGAAATCCTTTTTGGCAAACTTTTTCAACCCCTTCCGCCCATCTCTCTGTCCACCGTCTCGGCAAACGAATCGGCAACAGAAGCAACCCGGTGGGACCGGCTTATTGTGCAAGCTTGCTACGACTGGGCTCCCGGCTTGTTGGACGGTACCACAGATTGGAAAATCCTGCCCATGCCGTTTGTAGAGGCTCCGTTTGCCACAAAAGAAGAATTGGTGGAATTCAGCATGGATCTGTTGCAAGCCACGCGTTGTGTCTTTACAAAACCGGAATACATCTCTTGTCCCGGTTGCGGCCGTACGCAATTTGATTTGGAAGAAACGGTCCGAGCCGTAAAAGAAGCTACCTCTCATTTAAAAGGCTGCACCATTGCCGTCATGGGTTGTATTGTAAACGGCCCGGGAGAAATGGCAGACGCCCAATACGGCTACGTGGGCGAAGGAAAAGGCAAGGTCACGCTCTA
>DUNA01000082.1 GCA_012839605.1 Bacteroidales bacterium | reverse complement strand
TTTCAGGCCGTTGCTGCACTGGATGTGATGATCAGCATGGATTCCGCCAACATGCATTTTGCCTCGGCCCTGGGTGTTCCCGTACTGTCTTTATGGGGAGCCACGCATCCCAAAGCCGGATTTTACGGGTACGGACAACCTATCAACAGGGCCATTCAATTGCCTTTGGATTGCCGCCCGTGTTCGATCTACGGAGCAGGTAAATGCCATAAGGGAACGTATGCATGTTTGGAAGACCTTACCGTTGAACACGTACTATCAAGTATCAAAGCGTATGAAACATAAACAGATAGAAATAATGACTCCGGCCGGAAATTGGAGTTGTCTTACGGCAGCCGCTCAAGGGGGTGCGGGGTCTGTGTATTTTGGAGTGGGCCCGTGGAATATGCGAGCCCATGCCGCCCATAATTTCAGCAGGGAAGACTTGCCAAAAATTGTTCGTTTTTGCCGCCAACACGGAATGCATTCGTACTTGACGGTCAATACGGTGTTTTACGATGAAGATGTGCAAGCGGTTAAGGAATTGTTGCAAGACGCAAAACAGGCCGGGGTGTCCGCTGTCATAGCATCGGACATGGCGGCTATTTTAGAAGCCCGTGCTTTGGGCTTGGAGGTACACATTTCCACGCAATTGAATATTTCCAATGTACAGGCGTTGGCCTATTACGCACAATATGCAGAAGTGGTGGTCTTGGCCAGGGAATTGACGTTGCCGCAAATAGCCCATATAGCCCAACAAATCAAAGAGCAGAACATTACAGGTCCTTCCGGTCGTCTTGTTCGTTTGGAATTGTTTTGCCACGGAGCGTTGTGCATGGCCGTATCCGGCAAATGTTATTTGAGTTTGCATCAGTACAACAAATCTGCCAACAGGGGATCTTGTTACCAAATATGCCGTAGGGCCTATACGGTGACAGATAACGAAACGGGTGCACAGTTGCAGGTGGATAACCAGTACATTATGTCGCCGGCTGATTTATGTACCGTTGCATTTTTGGACAAAATTCTGGAAGCCGGGATTGATGTATTGAAAATAGAAGGCAGAGCCCGTTCTGCAGAATACGTAAAAACAACAACCTCGGTATATCGGCAAGCCGTTCAGGCTGTGCAAGAAGGGGTGTTCACGCCGGAGTTGGGCAAAGAATGGGAGGAGCAATTGAAAACGGTATTCAACCGCGGTTTCTGGGGCGGATATTATTTGGGAGAAAAGTTGGGTGTCTGGAGCCAAGCATACGGCAACAAAGCAACCCGCAAGAAAACGTACGTGGGATATGTAACAAACTACTATGCAAAACCCGGTGTGGCTCAGGTAAAGGTAGAAGCCGTCCCGTTGCACAAAGGAGAAAACATCATCATCATAGGGCCCACAACGGGCGTGTTGGAAGATACCATACGGGAAATCCACGTGCTTACGCAAACGTCCCCTGCAGAGTCAGCTCCACAAGGCACAGAGTGCACGTTCCCGGTTGGTGGGAAAGTGCGCAAAGGCGATAAATTGTTCAAAGTAGAACTATCAGATCACTTCCGCTAACATGCAACGTGCAGAACCTCCGCCATGTGTTTCAATGGTGTCTAAGGGAACAACCAGCAATTCATTGAAGGAAGTCAACGTGTCTATTTGTTCCGGAGTCAGCGAATCGTGGGCTTGTTGCGACATGACCAGATAAGGGACTTCGTCTGTTCCAAACACTTGGAACATGTTTCCGGCAAAATGCCGCATTTGTTCCAATGTGATTTCTACTACCGTTTTGTTGTTTTTTTCAAAAGCATTCAGGAGCTTTTGTTTGTCTTCCGGCTTTGTGACGGCTTCCATGCAAATGACTACGTAATCCTTACCCATACACATGAGCACGTTTGTGTGGTATACGGGGGTTCCGTTGTCTACGGCATCGAATATGAAGGGTTCAAAAGCCAAGGTTTCACAAATTTGTAGGAACAAAGATTCGTTGGTTCTGGGAGAACGGCAAGCGTAAGCTTTGCTGTTCTTTCTGTCAAAGACCATGCTTCCCGTACCTTCCAAGAATGCGTCCAATTTTTCGTGTGGACTGATATCAATCCAACGAATACGCGGTGCGTATTGCTCTATGGCGCGAAAGACTGCTTTTTTTCTTTCCAGACGTCTGTTGGGCGCATACATGGGATAGAGAACACCCAGTTTACCCAAATGGAAAGAGACCCAGTTGTTGGGGAAAATAGAGTCCGGGGTATGGGGGTCGGGCGAATCTTCCACCACAAGTACTTCAACGCCTTTTTGGCGCAACAAAGCAACAAAATGGTCAAATTCTTTTAATGCTTTCTCTTGTACAACGGCAGGATCTAATTCTGTCTGTTTTTGAAAAACATTGTTTACGGCTGTTTGTGGATTGTATCCAAAACAACAGGGCCGTATCATTAATATTCTACTACTCATAAAAGGTTGCCTTTTAGTTGTCAAAACTTAGGATGGACTTCTTGATGAGGTCCAACGCTTGCATAAGTTGCGATTCTTTAATAATCAATGGCGGAGCAAGGCGTATGATGTGCCGGTGGGTAGGCTTGGCCAAGACACCGTTCTCAGCCATTTTCATACAAACATCCCAAGCTTCTACGCCGTCTTTTGGGGTTATGATTACGGCATTCAACAGGCCTTTTCCGCGTACCAGTTCAATTCTGTTTGAAGGAATGCCTTTCAAGTAATGGCGTACGATTTCACCCAGGTAGGTGGCTTTTTCCGCCAAGTTTTCTTCTTCCACCACTTCCAATGCTGCTTGAGCCACTTTGCATGCCAGGGGAAAACCTCCAAACGTGGAACCGTGTTCACCCGGTTTGATGGTAAGCATGATGTCGTTATTGGCCAGTACGGCAGAAACGGGCAGGACACCTCCTGAAATGGCTTTGCCAAGGATTAGAATATCAGGGTGTACTTCTTCGTGGTCGCAGCAAATGCGTTCTCCGGTACGGGCAATACCGGTCTGTACTTCGTCTGCCATGAATAGTACGTTGTGTTTTTTACACAAGGCGGCACACTGTTTCAAATATCCTTCTGCAGGCATTTTGACGCCGGCTTCTCCTTGGATGGGCTCTACTAAAAATCCGGCTACACGATCTCCTTCTTTTTCCAGAACCTCTTCCAAGGCCGGAATGTTGTCGTAAGGAATTTTGACGAAACCCGGAGTATGCGGACCAAATTGGCTGTAGGAAGTAGGGTCTGTAGACATAGAAATAACAGAGATGGTACGTCCGTGGAAGTTGCCTTCACAACAAATTATCAGGGCTTTGTCTACCGGAATGTTCTTTTTGACGTATCCCCATCTGCGGGCCAATTTGATGGCCGTTTCTACTGCTTCTGCTCCTGTGTTCATGGCCAACACTTTTTCATAACCGAAAAAGCGTGTGACGTATTCTTCATAAGGTCCTAAGGCATCGTTGTAAAAAGCACGTGAAGTCAAACACAATGTTTTGGCTTGATCTGTAAGGGCTTTTACAATTTTTGGATGGCAGTGACCTTGGTTTACAGCAGAGTAAGCTGATAGAAAATCAAAATATTTCTTATCGTTCACGTCCCATACATAAGGGCCTTTTCCCCTTGTAAGGACAACCGGGAGCGGTGCGTAATTGTGGGCTCCGTATTCTAATTCTAAGGCTATATAATCTTGAGCTTTCATATGTACGAAGATAAGAAAGATTTTAGTCAGTTAATAATTCTTTTAAGGCTCTGTCCAGTTGCGGATCTCTTGATTTCAATCTGTCTTCAAACGTGTTTCTTACAGAAATATCAGGAGCTACACCCGTCAGTTCCAGGTCTTTACCATCTAAAGAATAGCAGCCCCAGGCAGGCAATCTGACGGAAGAGCCGTCTACCATGCTTGCTCCCGAAGTGAAAATAATCCATCTGTATGTTTCCGTTCCTATCAGTTTGGCTATGGACAGTTCTTTAATGCCGTTGGAAGTGACCTCTGCATCGCTCAAGCTGCGTTCGTTGATGAGCACCACAATGGGTTTGTCGCTTGGCGTTACGTTGGGATGCGTAGTTACTTGTCCCTCTCTGTATTTCCAATGGAAATGGCTTTTGCGCGACAGAAAATCTATGACCTCCATGTGCACGTTGCCTCCGTTGTTAAAGCGCAAGTCAAGAATAAGGCCGTCTTTATGGGCGGCATAGGTATGCATGTCTATCAAGAAGTTTTCCAAAGAACGTGAAGACATATCACGCATATGCACATACGCCAGGGTGCCTTTGGACACGTTCTCTACGTATTCTCTGTTGGCGTCTTCCCATTCTGTGTACAGAAAATTTCTGATTCCGGCCGTAGAGATGGTATGCAACTTTACATCGTATTGTCCTTGATTGCCGGCTTTTGCAAATTTCAGGACTACCTCTTTGTGCGGAGTGGCCGATAAGAAATACTGTTCCCGGTTGGTGTTCGGGTCTACTTCTGTTCCGTTGACTGCTACCAGTCTGTCGCCGGGTTTGATGGGGTTTGAATCAAAGTCTGCCGGCGTTTCTGTCAATACTCTGTCAACCACATACGGGTTGTCTTCTCTAAAGAGTACACCGGTAGCCATGGTGGTGTTATTACCGGGTGCCGCTTCTTCTGTTCCTCGGGTGTTGAATCCCATGTGCGAGGAATTGAGTTCATTGAGCATGTCGTTTGTCAAGGTACGCAAATCGTCCCTGGATTGGGCATAGGGAAGGAATTGTGCGTAATAGTCGCGTTTTTCTTTCCAGTCTACGCCGTGGAAGGTGTGGTCGTAGAAGTTTTGTTCCAACGTGGCCCACACTTCGTAAAACATTTGCTCAAATTCGTGGGCAATGTTTTTATCGGCATGTGCCGTTAAGGCAATTTTTGTAGCCGAACCGGCAGCGGGGTTGATTTTGTACAATCCGTCCATGGCCAGAGCAAAGAGGTCTTTGCCGTTGGTGATGTACTTTCTTGCCATACGTAAGCCCTTGATTTGTTTAGCCGGTTTTTGGTCCCACTCTTTCAATTCTTGTATATAGACACCAAAAGTACCTTCGTGATTGGACCCGTAGAGCAACCAAGTTTTGCCTTTTTCGTTGAAAATAAAGGGGTTGCTTTGGCTCCCGGTTCTGACAACACGCACAAACCTGCGTTGCAGGTATTTTTCGTCAATAACAACAAGGGAGTCTTTACCATCCGTTTTCTTGTTTTGGAACAATTGTTCGTAAGCTTCTGTTGCCAAAGGTTTTTGGCTTTTCTGTAAGGCCACTTTGTACAAAGACATAGCGGCACCTCCCGGGTAACTGGGCGCCATTCTGTTGGTCAGCATGTACAAGTTTTTCCCGTCCGGTGTAAATACGGGAGCGCTTTCAGAAACGGCGGAGTTCGTCAAATTGGTGACTTCTTTTGTAGCAAAAGAGTATATGTATACGTCTTGTTCAAATAGATTCATAGCCGTAAAAGCCAAATGGCTTTGGTCGTGGGAGAAGGCTATGGAATAGTTCTGATGTCCCCAGAATTCTTGATCGGCCAGTTTCTCTATCAGGTCTTTTTCCGTATCCAGCAGCATCAAATTTCGTTTGCCGCTTACAAAAGCTATCCTATCTCCTTTGGGAGAAAGCGTAAGACTGCGGACTTTTTCCGGAGCTTCATAGACGAGCGTTTCCGCTCCGGGCACGTCTGCTCGTGTCTTGAATATGTGGTAATACCCTTTGTTTGTCCTAGTATAGTACAGCGTTTTGCTGTCTTTTCCCCAGACCACTTCCGCCACGCGCTCTTGGGCCGGCGTTTCTATTTGTTGGATGAAATTGCCTTTGTCGTCGCTGACAAACAACATGCCCCTGTAAGAAAAAGCCAGCTTTTTGCCATCAGCAGATACGGCTGCGTCTGAAGGCGTTTCTACTTTGACGCTGATGTCTACGTTTTTCTTGGTGTCCACAATAGCAATTTCCGGTTTTGTCAACGCACCCGTTTTTGTATCCAGCCAGTGGATTTGATAGCCTTTTAAGAACACAATTCGGGAACCGTCGTAGCTAATGGAAGGATAGCGTACCGGTTCTGTGTATTGCGTTATGAATACGCGTTCGTTATTTGCATGTTTTACCAGGTTGTCCTCTCCGTTGTCTTCGTCGGACACGTAGTACAACGTGCCGTTTTTGTCCACCATGGGCCATTGGTCTTTGCCAATCCAAGAAGTCAGCTCTTTGTATTCTTCTGTTTTGGGATTCCAAGAGAGGATGTTGGCGTTGTGCTCTCCTTTGTAACCTTTTCGTGTGGCAAACCGATAACTTTCTGCAGATTCAATAAAATAATACGTTCCCGTTACAGGGTTTTCCACCAAAGAAGAAACGGTGTTGAAGTAATGAGGGAACAACCTTTTGGGTGTTCCACCCGTTATGGGTACGGAGTATACACTCACGTTGTTGTATCGGTTGGATTCAAAGTAGATGTGCTTTGAATCGGGCGACCAAGATACAGGAATGTCAGAAGCATCGTTGTACGTCAATTGGACTACTTCTCCTCCTGCAAGCGGCACTACATATACGTTGTAGTTTCCTTGCTCGTTGGCTGCAAAAGTCAGGAGGGTGCCGTCGGGAGATACCAATGGGGCCGTTTCCGTACCTTTCATGGATACGATTTTCAGAGCCAGGCCTCCTTCTGCCGGAACACGGAAGATGTCTCCGTCCCAGGCAAAAAATATTTCCGTCCCGTCCGGAGACAGGGAAGGTTTGGAAGCAAAATATACAGATTGTGCATGTAGCGTAGCTACAGCAAACATTAAAACAAATAAAGTATAGAATTTTTTCATAGGTACGAAGATAGAAAAATCATCCGAAAGGAAGGTCCCATCGGATGATTTAACAAAACTAAGAGGCAAATCAGGAGAACTAGGGATTATAAACCCCGTCAAAAGGATTTTGGTCTCCTTGAGGCCAGAATCCGCTCTCCATAGAGTTGTTGTTTACAATTTCTGAATTAGGGATTTGGTACACAAAGCGCCAGGAACGGGCCGGGAATTGTTGGGCACCTCCGTAGCTTATGTGGTTGCCTTTCCTTTCCAGGGGTTTTTGGTTACGTATCATGTCAAACCAAGACAATCCTTCTCCGTACAATTCTTTTCTACGCTCTATGAGGATAGCCTCTACCAAGTCTTGTCCCGTAGCCGTGGTTTTTTGAGCACCGCGCATTTCTTGCAATTGCCACAACAGCTCTTTTGCTTGCGTGTCTTTACCCATTCTGGCCAAGGCCTCGGCTTGCGTTAAGAGCATTTCTTCTGTACGCATAAACACAATGGATCCGGTAAGGTCTTCTGTATCTCTGAATTTCATAGAAGTATAAATAACGTCCCAAGTGAAACCAAATTGCGATTTACGTATATCACCATCGTCAAACAATTCCACAAAGGGATTGCTCAGGAAAAAGCATTGGAATGTAAATCCGTTCCGTGTCCAGTTGGCCCACATAGCAAAGGAGGAATAGTCTCCCATATTTTGTTCTTTTGTTTGAGGTATTCCCCACATCCACGAGGGAGTGTTGACATCGTTAAAGCCATCTAGGTAGGTGGCGTTAGATGTAAGAGGATATCCTTGTCGGGCTTTACCTGCGTATTCGGCAGCTTTTTCCCAGTTGTTCATGGTCAGATAGGTTTGTGCCAGAAACGCTCTGACTATGCTTTGGTCAATGTGATTTTTGTAACTACGCACAAAGCCTTGCAAGAGTCCTTCTGCTTGTAAAAAGTCTTCCAGAACTCTATCATACGTATCTTGTACCGTTCCCCTAGGAGCGCCTTCCGTTTGGTCTGTTGTCGGTTCCAGATAGATGGGTACTCCGGGCATATTTTGGGCAATGGCATACGTATGTTGGAACAACCGAACAAGATGGAAGTAAGCCCATCCACGGAGAGCCAGAGCTTGCCCTTTGATATAATCTTTGTCCGACTGCAGGCCCTCTGCATCGTCCACGTAATTGATAATGCTGTTGGTATTGTTAATCAGTCGATAGTAAAACCTCCATAGAGCGCTGGCTTTAAAAATATCGCCGCGTGTATGTCCCCAATAATTGTAATCGTAGGAATACCATCCGCCCCATACAATCATGTCTTCTCCACAGACATCAAACGTCATCAGGTGCGTGGGGTAACCCCAGTCGTCCTGTCTGTTTGCACCACCATTGCCTGATTCCATTTGCCAATACGCTCCGTATAAGGCAGACTGGGCTCCCTGTGTGGTTTTGAAAACTTCTGTATCAGCTACCGAGGTGGAAGGGTTTGTTTCTAAAAAACCTGTACAAGCGTTGACGACCAAAAGGGTTATACTCGCTAGAAATAAAGATTTTATATATGTTTTCATAAAAATATCGTATTTAATGGTTAGAGACTAAACTGTAAACCAACGGTCACAGATTTAGTTGTTGGGAAACGGTTTACGGTAGTTCCGGAAACGCTTTGTTCCGGGTCTGTACCCCTGCGTACAGCAGAACCTAATGTAATCAAGTTGTTTCCTTGCACATATACTCTGAAAGAACTGAATCGCATCTTTTTCAAGACAGAAGTAGGCAGCGTATATCCCAAAGAGATATTCCGCAACCTGACAAACGTGTTGTCGAACACAAACTTGGAAGAGTAGGCACCCATAGAATTGGAGTACGCTTTAGAGAAACGGGTAAAAGAAGAGGATTTGTTGTTTTCCGTCCAAGAGTTTAAGTTGTCCGGATGGAAAGAAAACCCTTCTCTGTAGGCAATCATTTGGGAATAGTCAGAGTCGTACAATTTGCCACCCAAGCTATAGTATATCATAAAAGATAAATCTATTCCGTAGAAGCTGAAGGTGTTACTCCAACCCCCAAAGACTTTAGGTATGGCGTCTCCCAGATATTGCTTTTGTTCGTCGCCGCTTACGTCGTTGTAGTTTTCTGTAAGTACACGTTCTACCACTATTTTATCACCATCGGTGTTCGTTTCGTACACGTTTTTCCACCATTGGTCGTTTCCGTTTTCCGGATTGACTCCGGCCCATTCCGCGCCCCAGAAATTGTAACGGCTTTGGCCTTCTCTCCATTTGAAAACGCCTGCGTTCATTTCTTTTTGAGGCAATTTGGTGATGGTGTTCTTATAGTGTGTAGCATTGAAATCCATACTCCATTTGAATTTTTCAGCATCAATCACACGCCAGTTCAGCTGCAATTCCACCCCCCTGTTTTCTACGTCCCCTATGTTTCTGTCTATTCCGCTAAAGCCTGTAGAAGGAGCCATGGGCATGGTGAAGAGCAAATCCTTTGATTTTCTTATGAAATACTCAACAGATCCCGTCAACTTGTTAAAGAGGGCAAAGTCTACTCCGGTGTTGAATTGCAAGTTGGTTTCCCATTTGAGCGTTTCGTTGGGCAGTCGGGAAATCATGACACCGGCTTTTCCAAAGTCATCGTACCCGCTACCGTAAAGACCTTGATAGGCGTACCAGGAAATGTCGTCGTTTCCTAATGCTCCGTAGCTGGCTTTTAGTTTCAGGTTGTCTATCCAGGACACGTCTTTCAGGAAATCTTCATTAGACATTCTCCAGGAAGCCCCGACGGACCAAAATGTACCCCAACGGGAATTTTTATGGAAACGAGAAGAACCGTCTGCACGCAAACTACCGGAAATGTAGTATTTGTTGTCGTAGTCGTATTCTGCTCTAGAGAACCAACTAAGCAAATGGTAGTTGTCTTCGTAAGAAGTAAGGTCTGTCATAGTAGCCGCAGATGTCAATTCATACAGGCCGCCAAACGGGAACCCTTCTTTGGCCCCGCTAAAACCGTTTACTTTTCTTTGGTAAGCCTCGTGTCCCAACAGTACACCCACGGTATGTTTATTAAACGTTTTATCGTATGTAAGTAAGTTGGTCCAAACAGAACTCACGTTACGGGTATACGTTCTGGAAGCAGCACCACGGCCTGCCATATAACCATAAGTGGGATTGGTATAGCCACTATACGTAGACAGGTAATAGTCCAAGTTGATATTGGTACGGAATTTCAATTGCGGCAAGAAAGTTATTTCTGCGTAATTACGTGTAGAAATATTGTCTACTTTAGTAATGTAATTGTTGTACTCGGCATCTGCCAACGGGTTCCAACTCATCCAACCTTTTCTGTTTTCTCCGTAGTCGTAGAGTTTTTTACCATTGGCATCTGTTTTATACGAGTTGGTGTTATAATCCCATTCGTAAATGGGGTAGATACTAGGTACGGTACGCAAAAACCAGATGGTACTTTCTCCTGCCGGGGCTTCTGTGAGGCTGTGGCTGAAAGAGGTGTTTGTACCTAGCTCAAACCATTTTTTTACTTTGGTAGTTACGTTGGCCCGACCGGTTATTCTGTTAAATTGTTGTGTCGTAAAGATGCCTTTATCATCTAGGTATCCTGCAGAGAAAAAGTAATTGGTTTTTTCTGTACGTCCACTAAAATCAATAGAATATTCTTGACGGGGTCTTGATTGAAGCAGTTGATTGCGCCAATCTCCTTCAAAAAGCAATTCGGCACCCGGTATCAATTTTCCGTCTGTTCCCACCGGTGTTCCGGTGTTCCAAGGGTTGATTTTTAGCTCATTGGCTATGTTTCCGGTAGCTAGTGCTGCTGCGTTTTCAGGTGTGTACCCGTTGTCAATAGCTTCGTAATAGAGCCCTCTCCAGGAAAGTTCTGTAAACTCTTGCGGAGTCAATTGATGAGGCATGTCTACGGCAAGAGAAGAGAAGCTGACATTGGATCTGAAACTGATTTGCCCTTGTTCGCGTTGTCCTTGTCGGGTAGTAATCATGATGACACCGTTAGCGGCTCTGGAACCGTATAAAGCAGTGGCAGAGGCATCTTTAAGTACGGTAATGGATTCAATGTCGGATGGAGCAATGGCATTGATGTATCCGCTGTAGGGAGCTCCGTCCACGACGTACAGAGGAGTACTCGAGGCGTTCATGGAGCCAATACCGCGAATAAGAATGGATGCGCTGGCACCCGGCTGACCGCTGCTATTGATGACTTGCACTCCCGTGCTCAGTCCCTGAAGGGCTTGTGTGATGTTAGAGGTTTGGATGCGTTCCAAATCTTCTTTTTTCACAACGGCTGCCGATCCTGTAAAAGATGTTTTTTTGCCTTGTCCATAGGCTATGACCATGATTTCATCCAAAGCCATCACGTCCGGCTGCATTTCCACATGCAACACGTTTCCTGTAATGGCAGCTTCCAAGTTTCGGAAACTGATACACATAAAGACCAATGTTTCAGAGTTTACTCCAACTTCTATGGAGTAGTGTCCGTTCAGGTCAGATACGGCATAAGATCCGGTTGCTTTATCTTGTACGGTAACCCCAATAACAGGTTGCCCGTCTTCAGATGAAACAACGGTGCCGGTAATTTGTCTTTTTTGCGCCAGTACGGCAGGCACAAAAAACAATAAAACAAAAATTCCTAAAAGAATTCGTTTCATAATAGAATAAATGGGTTAATAAGAATTGAGTATAAGTTGACCGTCCAGGGTCCAAATTTTTTCAAGAACATGATACCCCATGGGGTCATACTCTTTAAGTTCCTGGCGGTTGAAAGGGAAATAATCGTTTTCGCCCCAAAAAGCTTCAGACAATTCTGCAAAATACTCGTGATGGTTTGTTAATGCATATGCCTGTGCTACGGTGGAGTATATGCCATTTCCGTGATGGTATTGGGTGTTTTTGTACAATCCGGTTGCTTTGGCATGTTCAAAGGCTTCTATAATGCCCGGATGATCAAAAGTGAGCGAGATGTCGTGATATTGGTGGCAAAGCTCATGCAACAACATAAAAGGCTGGTGCATTTCTGTCCACTCAACGTAATTCACGTAATTGCATATTTCTACAGATTTGGCTTTGTCCGGATTCATGTTGTTTTGCAACAACCAGTCTCGGGAAATGTGGTACTAGGCTGCACCTTTTGGACAAATGTCTTTTTCTACCCAAACGGGATTTTTTTGCATGGCACGATAAAACGTATCCGGCAGGATAGCTGCCATAGTATCTATGTTGTCCTTTATCAGATCAAGAGCCCTGCGGGCATCCGGTGTGTTTTTTAGATAATCCAGGATTTTAATGGTAAAACCGTTATGAGAAATTTCGGCATACACAGTAATGTCTATAGGCGGAGTAGTACCTCCGTTATCGTCCGGTTTTGGGTCTTTGGAACAAAAAGGAAGGAAAAACAGACCTAGGAGCAAAACGCCCGATAACCATAGATAAGGAAAGCGAAAATTGTTGGTTTTCATTATTCTTGATTGTATAGATTGACTTTTTTATGATTGCTTATTTGCCCTTCCGGCTCTTTGAAAAAACGGGCTAAAATTTCATATAAGCGCGGGTCGTAGCGTTTCATTTCTTCACGCGTGTTGACTTTGTTGTGTTTTCCATCCGGAACAGGCACTTCTGCATTTACGTCAAACCAGTTTTGGACGCCTTCCGCAAAGTATTCTTCAATATTTGTTTTGGCATAGGTGTTTTCGTATTTGCCTTCTGCCACAGCTGCATCCAGCGCTTCTTGCAGTTCTTTGTTAAATTCCGGATAGACCGGAGAAATGCCTACGTTGTGAATGGTATGGGCAAATTCATGTACTAAAATGTTTTCTGCGTGGTATTTGTCTATTTGGTAGGCCATGATGTTTTCTTCTGCACATGTAGAAAAAGGCCTGGCCAGTGTGCCACCCAATCCCCGAGCTCTCACATTCCAGTTCAGGGTAGTGTCTTTGGCCAAATAAGCATGTTCCGGTATATCGGTCGTGCCTTCGTAGCGTGCCATAATGCCAATTCTTGTGTTTCGGGAAGTAAGAGATGCCAGTACTTCTTGTGGGAGAGCTTCTGTCATGGCTCTTACGGTAACGTAAGCAGCTTGAAAGACAGAGTCGGGTACACGCCAGGAACTGACAATATGGATGCCGTTTACATCCATGTATTTTTTGTAAAACGGGTCCAAATTCAAGAAGGCCGGAGGAGTGGTAATAATCGGTTCTTCTTCATAGACAACCATAGGCGGGTCACTTGGTATGGAAGTGTCAACCATATGGCGTTTGAAGAAATCAAATACGCGGCGGGTAATGTAGTTGGAACCCAAAGAATGTCCGTGTCCGGGCAGGTACAATTGTTCAAAGTCTTTGCCGGCTTTTACCAAAGCATCTACCACTTGAAGGGTAGAGGTGGGGTCTACGTTGTCGTCCAATTCGCCGTTGATCAGGAAGAGCTTTCCCTCCAACAAATGGGCATTGTCAACGTTAGAAGAAGCCGCGTACCAAGGCCCGATAGGGTAACCCATCCACAGTTCGTTCCACCAGATTTTATCCATGCGGTTGTCGTGGCATCCGCACAGAGCCACTCCGTACTTGTAAAATTCTTTATGAAACAACAAGGCCGAGAGGGTATTTTGTCCTCCTGCAGAGTACCCGTAAATACCCACTCCCCTTTGAATATCCATATAGGGATATTGTTTGGCTGCTTCTTGAATCCATAAAATGCGGTCGGGGAATCCGGCGTCTTTCAGGTTTCTCCAACATACGTCGTGGAAAGCTTTGGAGCGATTGGCTGTTCCCATGCCGTCAATGGTAACTACAATAAAGCCCATTTCTACCAACTTGCTGAAACGCAAGGTAGCGGCAAAATCTTTGGTAACGTGCGCGTCGTGTGGTCCTGCATAAATATATTCTACTATAGGGTATGTGCGTGAGGGGTCAAAACGGGAAGGTCTGTAGATGGTACCCCAGATGTCAGTAACACCGTCCCTTCCTTTGGCGGAAAAGACTTCCGGTACGGTCCATCCCGTATCCAAAAGATCGGTGATATCTGCTTTTCCCAATTCCATTATAACAGAGCCGTCTGTTGCCGAGCGGATTACAGAAACAGGCTCCAGGTCCGGACGCGACCACACGTCTACGAAATACGTGTTGTCCGGAGAGAATGTTGCGCGGTGGTTGGCGTTTTCCGGGGTCAGGTCTGTAAGACCGCGTCCGTCAAGATTCATAAGGTAGTAATGGCGGTTGTAAGGATCTTCGTCTTTGTTTCTGCCGTTTGCCATAAACAGCACAGTCCCTTTCTCTTCATTGATACTGACCACTTGCTGTACTACCCAGTTGCCTTTGGTCAGTTGTTTTTGAACCCGGCCGGTCCGAGCATCTATTAGATAAAGATGCCTATAACCATCCCTTTCAGAAGACCAAACCAGGTTCCTGTCTTTCTTTATGTATTGTATATAATTTCTGCTATAATGCACAAATGTGTCAAAACGCTCGTCCACTATGACTTTCGTTTGTCCCGTTTGTGCATCTACATGTACTATTTGGTATTTTTGATGACCTCTTTCATTGTAGTCAAAGCTGTACCATTGAGAGTCTTCTGACCATTTCCTGAAAAACAATTGGTACGGATTGCTGTAAGGGGTAGCATCAATGGGAACTTTGACTTTTTGCTCTACATGGAATAACGTAGGAATAGCAACGGGAATCAAGTCTCCCGGTTTGTAATAATCACGCCAATGCAAGACGGGCTGTTTTTGTGTAGAAGGGGCTGATTCAAGCAACGGGATACGGTGTTTGGGAGCATCCCGGATCATAAGGGCTGCTAATTTCTTAGAATCGGGGGACCAATAGAGCCGAGAGTAATAATAGTGGGCTGTTCCGTCATGACTGAGCGCTTCTTCCTCTTCTGTGGTCTTGTCTTTTATCCAGATGTTGTGGTCTTTGATATACGCTTCCCATTTGCCATCGGGAGAAACGTACGTTTCTTTTTCCCTCTTTCTCCAGTTACCCGGTTCTGTTTTGTCTGTTTTATCTGCATCTGTCCACAGTTCCGTTGTTTTGGTTAATACGTTTGTTTTATAACTCTTCAACCCCTCTTTATCTCTCATTTGGTACGTTACCGTTACGCTGTCAATCCATTTCGGTTGCAGAACGGTGTGGTATACCAAATGGGCTTTATCCGGGGTGGTGTTTGTGAAAGCACATAGCACAAGGCATGCTGAAAGCAGGGGAATGATAATTCTAGTTTTCATGGTTATAACCAATTTGATGTATGTGAAACGGAAAAGAAAAAGGGAACAAAAAAAACACACGCTGTCATAAAAGAAATGCGTGTGGTATCAAAAAAAAGAGAAATCAGCAAATACGACAGTTATACAGGCCTTTGCCTATAAAACCGTATATTCTGAGAATGAATATAAAATTGTACATGTTACTGATGTTGCTACAAACTTATACAAAATTCGGGGATTGGCAAAAGAGATTTCTATATTTGACTGTTATTTTTAATAATTACCATATGTTTTCAATTAGTACCTATGTTATGCGCAGAGCGCAATTGATGGAACGGGTAAAAACAGGCTTGCTGCTTTTTCCCGGTAACCAAGAATCCTCTATGAACTATCTTGACAACACGTACCGTTTTCGTCAAGACTCTACTTTTCTCTATTATTTTGGTTTTCATGACAGAGCCGGATTGACGGCCGTTATAGACGCCGACGCCGGAACATCTACCGTTTATGGGGAAGATTTGACCATAGACGACATTGTATGGACCGGTCCCATGCCCATTATTAAAGAACAAGCTGCCCGTGCGGGCATTACCCATACGGGAACTATAAAAGAACTGGTAAATGTGCTATCAGAAGCGATCAAGAAAGGCAGGAAAATCCATTATTTGCCCTCGTATCGCCCGGAGCATACGTTAAAATACTACCATTGGCTGGGTATAGAACCTCAAGCTCAGAATGAACGAGTTTCTTTAGATTTGGTGAGGGCTGTGGTAGATCAACGCAATATTAAAACAGATGAAGAAATAGCTTTGCTGGATAAAGCGGCAGCCATTTCTATGGATATGCACGTGGCAGGTATGAAGGCCGTGCAACCCGGTATGAAGGAGTACGAAATAGCGGCTATTATGCACAAAACGGCTTTGGAGAACAATTGTCAATTGGCTTTCCCTATCATCTGCTCTGTACGCGGAGAAACTTTGCACAACCATTATCACGGAAATACCATGGAAGCAGGGCAGATGTTGCTGATGGATGCCGGTGCTGAATTGCCTCAAGGGTATTGCGGGGATATTTCTTCAACCGTTCCCGTTTCCGGCATTTTTACACCTAAGCAACAGCTTATTTACGACATTGTAGAAGCGTCTCATATGGCAGCTGTAGAAGAGTTACGCCCCGGCAAATCGTTCAAGGAAATTTATTATACTTCTTGCAGAACTATAGTAGAGGGCTTGAAAGATTTGGGTTTGATGAAGGGGAATACAGAAGAAGCCGTACAAGAAGGTGCACATGCTCTCTTTTTCCCCTGCGGATTGGGGCATATGATGGGTTTGGACGTACACGATATGGAAAATTTGGGAGAGGTATGGGTAGGTTACGACGGAGAACCTAAATCTACGCAGTTTGGCATCAAGTCTCTGCGGTTGGGCAGACCTCTGGAACCTGGTTTTGTGCTGACCATAGAGCCCGGTATATACTTTATTCCTTCATTGATAGATTTGTGGGCTTCTAAAAAACACTTGGACTCTTTCATCAACTATGCTCGTGTCATAGAATGGAAAGACTTCAGCGGCATACGTAATGAAGAGGATTACGTAATAACTGCTGAAGGCAAAAGACTATTGGGCAAACGAGAAGAAAAAGACCGTCTGTGTGCCGGTTACAGGAGCCTATAAGTTCTCTAACCAGTATTTTTCCATAGTCCTGTACAAATGCAGTGACGTGTTTTCCCGTTCGTTTATGGAGTGACTCCTCATGGGGTATGTCATGACGGAAAATAGTTTGTTGTATTGGATCAAGCGGTCTACCAGCATTTCAAAACTTTGGTAATGCACGTTGTCGTCTGCTGTACCGTGAATGAGCAGCAGGTTTCCTTCCAGGTTTTGCGCAAAATTCAATGGAGAACCGTCGCGATATCCCTCCGTGTTTTCTGTAGGCAGACCCATGTAACGCTCTTGGTAGATGGTGTCGTACAATTCTTGTAATGAAACAAAGGCAATGGCTATTCCGGTATGGTATAGGTGTGGATATTTGAATAAACAGTTGAGGGTCATGGAGCCTCCTCCACTCCAACCCCAGATGCCTATTCGTTCTGCATCCAGGTAAGTACAATCGCGTAAGAGTTGTTCCACGGCTGCGGCGTGATCGTCCGCGGCCACAATACCAATTTTTTCGTAAATGGACTTACGCCACTCCCTGCCGCGCGGTGTTTTTGTGCCACGTGGGTCTATGCTAACCACCACATAGCCATGCTGTGCCATATATTGGTGCCACAAATCGTACCTGTCCCATTTGTTTTGCACAGTGGCGCCTGCCGGTTCTCCATAGACATAAACGATAACCGGGTATTTTTTATTTGGATCAAAATCTACAGGCTTTATCATCCAGGCGTCCAATTGTGTTTCTTGGATTTGAATCCTGAAAAACTCTTTTGCAACCAGTCCCAATTTGTCGTAACTCTGCTGAACCTGAGCGTTGTCTTCCAGTACACGGACTGTTTTGTGGTCGGGTAGCGACACCAAATGGTATTGAGGGAACTGCCCTGATTTTTCATATCTGTGTATAGCCCATTGTGAGTGGGGAGACATTTGGTAAACGTGAAAACCGTCCTTCCCTTCCGGAGTGATGCGTTCGGCTTGTCCTGTTCCGTCAAGTCGGCTACGGTACAAGTATTGTTCTACCGGATTTTCCGGAGAGGCCAGGTAATACACATATCCTCCGTGGGTGTCTATGTTTACCACTTGAATGATATCAAAATGTCCGTGGGTAATAAGTTGTTCAACGGAACCGTCTCTGGCTACTTTGTACAGGTGGCACCAACCGTCTTTTTCACTTGTCCAAGTAAAAGATTCTTGGTTGTCTAGCCATTTGATATTATCGTGGATGTTCAGGAATGCATCGTCTTTGTCTGTCATGATATGACGTAACTCCATAGTAGTTACATTTCCTGTGTAGATTTTGTTGGTGTTTTGTAGCCGGTTTAATTGCTGTATGAACACTTCTCCTGATTTCGGGATAAAGTCCATTCGTGCCAAGTAGTTGTTGCGACCATCGCCCGGGATATCAAACCAACGTGTTGTCTTTGTCTTTGTTTCCAGTACTCCAATTCGTACGTCTGCATTAGTCGTTCCCACCTTGGGATAGGGAAGAGGAATGAGTTCTGAGTACACAGAGTCTATGTTGTTAATCATATAAAACGTTCCCGTACCGCGGGTGTCCGATTGCCAATAAGCAATATACCGGCTGTCAGGACTCCAACGGAATCCATCTCTGCAACTCAACTCTTCTTCATATACCCAGTCAAACGTACCGTTGATGGTATGGTCGTTGCCGTCAAAGGTCAGTTGCTCCGTAACGTAATTATCTAACGATTCTACATATATGTTGTTTTGACTGACGTAGGCTACGCGTTTTGAATCGGGAGAAAATTTGGCAAACATCAGAGTTGATGGTTTTAAGTTTTTTCCCAATTGGGTCAATTGGCCGCTGTTTATGTCTAGAACCCAATAGTCTCCGCGGGTGTGGTACCTCCACACCTTTTTGGTATTGGTGAAAATTAACAATTTTGTATGGTCGCTGGACCATTCATAATCACTTACCGGTAGGGGGTTTCTCTGTCCGGAGGGAATCAGGCTGTTTGCCGAGACCCATACCGTTCGGACACCGTTTTTTGCTTGGTACCGTACTATGTCTTGTCCGCCTGTAACGGGGTTGTCCTCTACACAAGCATACGATTGGTTGTCCGGCAGCCAGCGTAAAGACCGGATGCCTTTAGGGGTAAAGGTTTGGTTTTTAAAAATGTTCTCAAGGGTTAGAGCAGGGGCATCTTGAGCTGTCATGGGGTGACTGCAAATAAGCCAGGCTACAGGGATAATCAGTAGAAAACGTTTCATTTTTATATTGTTTTTCATGTATCAACCGCCTTGTATGGCGTGAAACCCCAGAGCGTGCCAGCTATCGAGCAGCTGTTTTATTCTCCGGGAAGAAGGAGGAGCAAAATCACCCATTTTGGGTACTGTTCCCTTGTAGATGCGGGATTTTTTTGCTTTTCCGTAATCGTGGTACGGGAGTAGGTGGACACTTGTAAGGTTACCCAAGCCTTTCATTTTCAGGGCAAAAGCCTGCATGGCCTCCACCTCGGCTTTTGTGTCGTTTACGTCTTTTACGAGCGGAATACGTAAGGCAAAAGGGACACCGGAACGTGCTATGGTTAATAGGTTGTTCAAAATCAACCGGTTGTCTGTGTCGGTGTATTTCAAATGCTGTGCGGGATCCATGATTTTTAAATCTGCCAAAAACAAATCTGTGTGCGGTATGACTTGCTTAAGGACGCTTTCCGGAGCATACAGGCACGTATCTATTGTTGTGTGGATATCGTGTTGTTGACACGCTTGCAAGAGAGCTGTCAGATAATCCGGTTGCATAAGTGGTTCTCCGCCCGTGAACGTTACGCCTCCTCCGGAACGGTCAAAGAATACTTTTTCCCGTAACGCCAAATCAAGCACTTCTTGGACGCTCATATATTTTCCACACATTTCCATAGCCCCTGAGGGGCAAGCGGATGGGTTTGTGTAATCTTGGCACAAATCGCAATTTATGCAGCGGGATTGGTTGAACATCACCACGGGGTCGGGGTCTTGTCCTTCCGGATTGTGGCACCACCGACATTGCAAGGGACATCCTTTGAGAAAAATGTTCAGACGGATGCCCGGTCCGTCATGGATAGCGTATCTTTTTATGTCAAAGACACAGCCTTTTAGGGGTATGGGATCAAAATCCTTCATTCATGGTGCGGTAGATGATGTCTTCCTGCAGCGAGGGAGCCAAATGGTTGAAATAATCGCTGTAACCGGCTACGCGTACCATCAAATCCCGGTATTGCTCCGGATCTTTTTGTGCTGCCAATAGGGTCTTTGTATCTACCACGTTGAATTGGATGTGGTGTCCGCCCAGCTCAAAATAACTGCGTATAAGGTCTCCCAATTTGTTTCTTTCTTCTACCGTCTTTAGCATGGAAGGTGAAAAACGTTGGTTCAACAGCGTACCTCCTGACAAGGTTTGATCCAACTTGCCCAAAGACTTGGCTACTGCAGTAGGTCCGTTTGTGTCGGCACCATGAGAGGGAGACGTACCGTCAGACAAAGACTTTCCGGCTTTGCGTCCGTTCGGCAACGCACCGGTAATGGTTCCAAAGTACACGTGGCACGTGGTGGAGAGCATGTCCATATGGTGTAGTCCGCCCCGTGTGTTGGGTTTGCCGTCAATCATTTGGAATAAATCCATGTACACGCGTACGGCCAGGTCGTCTGCGTAGTCCAGATCGTTCCCAAAAAACGGAGTTTTGTTCAACAGGTATTGACGCATGGGCTCATCTCCTTCAAAGTTGCGTGAGAGGGCATCCATCATCTGTTCCAGAGTCCATTTTTTGTTTTCAAAAACGTGCTTTTTAAGAGCGGAAAGACTGTCTGCAATGCTTCCTAGTCCGGTACACTGAATATAGGAAGTATTGTAACGCGGACCGGCGTCATAATAATCTCTGCCTTTTTCTATGCAGTCGTCAATGAGAACAGACAAGAACGGGGCCGGTGTCCCTTCTGCCGTCAATCGCTCGATGAGCAGGTTTACACGAATTTTCGTGTCTATGATGTATTCCAGCTGTTTTAAAAAAGCGGCATACAAATCTTCAAAGGTGTGAAAATCGGTTACCGTCGGGACGTCAAGTATCCATTCAAACGGGGTCGGTAACCGATTTTCACACCTTTGAAGATTTGTATGCCGCTTTTTTAAAACAGCTGGAATACATCATAGACACGAAAATTCGTGTAAACCTGCTC
>DUNA01000081.1 GCA_012839605.1 Bacteroidales bacterium | reverse complement strand
TAGACTCCCCTTTCTTTTTAATCAGCCCTATGACCCGTACGGTAAACCCTCCTATTTTTATGTTGTTGCCTATAGGAGAAATGCCGTCAGGAAAGAGCTCCTCTGCCACATTGCGTCCCACAACGGCCAACGGTATGCTCTCTGTAGTTTCTGCTGCCGTAAAATACCTGCCTTCGTCTACTTCAAAAAAGGAAATTCTGTTCCAATAGTACGTCACACCATAAACTGTGGTATTTTTTACTGTATTTCTTCCGTACTTAATACTGGCACGAGTAGTGGCTGACAAGGCTATTTGGTCTGCAAGAGTAACGTGTTCCTGCAGAAACAAAAACTCTTCGTACGTGTTGTTGGGTCGCTGGCGGTATTCCCACCACTTGAATCCTTCTCCTGTAGCTATGGCATCCCAAGACATTTTGTCTATGTAAACCACATCTGTTCCTAAAGAAGAGAAGATGTTTTTCACGTTTTTTTCCAAACCTTCTATAGCTGTAAAAACAGCCACTATAGAAAAAATCCCGATGGTTACACCCAGTAGGGAAAGAAAAGCCCTGAACTTGTCCCCTTTTACGGAATCGTAAGCAAACGCAAAGCTTTCTCCCAAAAGCTTGAAAAAGATGTTTGCATTTTTGATGAACTGTCTCATTCTTTTTGTCCTATTTTTCTTTTCAATTCCCGTAAAGCATCAAAAGCCTCTAAAGGCGTTATGCCGTTCAGGTCTATGGATTCTATATCTCTTTTTAAAGCTTGCAACAACGGGTCCTCCAACTGGAAGAACGACAATTGTTTAGGCCGTTCTATAGAGGGCGGACGCTCTTTTTCCTGCTCCAGGTCTTTGAGTACGTCTTGTGCTGTAAGGATAACTCGACGAGGCATACCGGCCATTCCGGCTACATGAATACCAAAGCTGTGTTGAATGCCGCCTGTAATCATCTTGTGTAGGAACAGCACCTTTTGTCCACGCTCTTTAACAGCAATGTGGAAGTTTTTAATGCGGGAATATTGTTCGGCCATTTGGTTCAGTTCGTGGTAATGTGTAGCAAAAAGTGTCTTGGCACGCGCTCCCGGTTTTTCATGCAAATATTCCACAATAGCCCAGGCAATAGATATGCCGTCGTACGTACTTGTGCCTCGGCCTATTTCGTCAAACAACACCAGGGATTTGTCCGTTACGTTGTTCAAAATGGCAGCCGACTCCAACATCTCTACCATGAAAGTAGATTCCCTGCGAGCCATATCATCTCCGGCTCCGGCACGAGTAAACAATTTGTCTACCATGCCCAGAACAGCCTCTTCAGCCGGTACGTAAGAACCCATTTGAGCCAACAACACCGTCAATCCCGTCTGACGCAACAAGGCAGATTTTCCGGCCATGTTGGGACCTGTCAACACAATGATTTGCTGCGTGCTGTTGTCCAAATACACACTGTTGGGCACATACGATTCCCCGGGAAGCATTAAAGTTTCCAGCACAGGGTGTCTACCTTGTTTGATATCCAGAATATCTGATTCTTCCATTTGGGGACGAACGTATTTGTTGCTTGCGGACAGAATGGCAAATCCCAACAAGCAATCTATCTGCGCCAACATACGGGCGTTCTCCTGAATGGGCCGGACGTATGAATGAATAGTGCCTACCAGGCGATTGAAAATTTCTTGTTCCAATTGTGCAATGCGCTCCTCTGCTCCTAAAATCTTTTCCTCATAGATTTTCAGTTCTTCTGTAATGTATCTTTCTGCGCTTACCAACGTTTGTTTCCTAATCCATGTGGGCGGCACCTTATCTTTGTGCGTATTTCGTACCTCTATGTAATAACCGAATACGTTATTAAACCCAATCTTCAAAGAAGAAATACCCGTTTCCTGCGCCGCTTGCTGCTGCATCTGTTGCAAATACTCCTTGTTGTGGGCAACAATATACCGCAGCTCATCCAGTTGCTCGTCAAAACCGTCTGCCACCACCTGCCCCTTACCCATCTGAGCCGGAGGCGATTCCACCAATGTTTTCCGCAAGGTATCCACCAGTTGGGGACAAGGATCCAGCGCCGCCACTTGGGGAAGAACAGGCTGGCTTGCCGAGGTGGAAGCCGAGGCAGAGACCGGTTCGGCTGCCATTTGCGGTTTTCTTTCGGGTGCCTCGATTGCCTTTTGTGCCGGCTTGTCAAGCAGCTGCTCCAGCAACTGTTTGGCTTGAGCCGTTTGCTCCAATGCGTAACCCAGTTGGGCTGCTTCCCGAGGGTTGATTCGACCGGCGGCGGCACGCGACACCAGACGTTCCATATCCCCTACTCGGGACAATATTTTCTGTAGCTTCTCGGCTTGTTTCTTCTGTTCTACAAAAAAGGCCACCCCTTTGTGCCGTTGCTCAACAGCTGCCTTGCTTCTGAGCGGCATCACCATCCATTGACGCAACAACCGAGCTCCCATAGGGGTTTGTGTTCTATCTATGACTTCTATTAAGCTGGCACCTTTCATGGGATTTTCCTTGCGCGGAAAGAGCTCCAGATTGCGAATGGTGTATTTGTCCAACCACATAAAGTCTTGTCCATCAATGCGCTGTAAGGTGCACAAATGATCGTATTGGGCATATTTATTGGCTTCCAAGTAAAAGAGCATGGCACCTACTGCCTGAACGGCTAGCGGCAGTTGTTCAATCCCAAAACCCCTCAGGCTCTCTACTCCAAAATGATCCTTGACTTTCTCTTGTGCCGCTTCCTGAACAAAGGCCCACGTATCTATGGACGACACAAAAGCCGTATTGTCCACCTTCCCTCTCCACTCTTTCTCTCGACCGCGTTCCACCAAAATTTCTTTAGGTGTATATTGCACTATCAGACTCTCTATGTAGGAAAGATTGCCTTGGGCTACTTGTACCGTACCGGTGGAAATATCTGTAAACGCCACTCCGGCTTGCACCTCTCCGCTACCGTGCATGCAGTGGATACTGGCCAAAAAATTGTGTTCTCCTGCTTCCAGAAGTTGCGGATTGTAAGAAAGACCGGGAGTAACTACCTCTACAATGCCGCGCTTGACCAATTTCTTGGTCAGTTTGGGATCTTCCAATTGTTCACAAACGGCCACTTTATAACCGGCTTTCACCAATTTGGGCAAATACGTATCTATGGCGTGGTGCGGGAATCCGGCCAATTCCACATATGCAGCCGCTCCGTTGGCTCTTCTGGTCAAAACAATCCCCAAAGCCTTTGATGCTTTGATGGCATCCTCGCCAAATGTTTCGTAAAAATCACCCACCCTGAACAGCAGCAACGCGTCCGGATGTTCTGCCTTAAGGGCAAAATACTGCTTCATAAGCGGGGTATTTACGGGGCTCTTGGTCATAGCCGGTAAAGTTAGTAATTTTTAGGCTTATAGGAAGGTGGTCGCTGACGCCTCCTTTGTAAGCCGGCCCCAAATATGTACGCCTGGGTTTTTGGCCCATATACGTAGGATCCGATTCCAACAAAAAAGGCAGGCGGACAACGTTTACATATTCCAAAGACTCTTGAATAGAGGGACTTACTAAAAATTGATCTATACAATCCCAAGCCCCTTGAAATTTGTACGTATCTCCGGCGCTAACGTTGACAAGTCGCTCCCCTTCCAACATGCGTACGGCAGCAGAAGTAGGAGAATCGTTAAAATCACCCATTACTACAATCCGAGCCAAAGGGCAAACGGCCAAGACGCTGTCCACTACTTCTTGTACCATCCGGGATGCATTCATACGCAACGCTTTTGCAGCCGTTCCGCCCAATTTGGAAGGCCAATGGTTTACGAAAAAATGCAATGTATCTGTTTTGTCATACACCCCTTTCACGTACAAAACCTCACGCGTAGCAGCCGGAGTACCATCCTCATAAACAGGCAGATAATAATTTGCTTGCAGCGGTTTGAACGTTTCTTTTTTATAGAGCAACGCCACGTCTATACCACGCGGATCGGGAGAATCGCGGTGGATAATCCCATACTCTAAAGGCGCCAAAGGAGAATCCGTAACCAACTGGTACAACACAAAAAAGTTTTCCACCTCGCACAATCCTACAATAGTGGGAGCCTCCCACGTTCCGTCGTCTTTCAAACCACAAGCAATAATGGTTTTGGCCAGATCGTTGCGCTTTCTTATAAACTTGTACCATGTCCAAGCATAATATCCTTGCGGTGTAAAGGATTCGTCTCTTGTCAACGGATCATCAAACGGATCAAAGTAATTTTCTACGTTCCAAAACAACACCAGACAAAGTATCAATCGCATCATAACCACAAAATAGCGCGGAGATAGAAAAGAAAAAGGACAAATTGGATAAAAGTTGTTAGTTTTGCGGGCTTAAAAATTTGGTATCAATCGTATGGCTCTGAAATGCGGCATAGTAGGACTGCCCAACGTGGGAAAATCTACGTTGTTCAATTGCTTGTCTTCCGGAAAAGCCCAGGCGCTCAACTTCCCGTTCTGCACCATAGAACCCAACTTAGGCTCTACTCGCGTACCCGACGAACGTCTGGAACAACTGGCCGCTTTGGTCAATCCCAAGCGCGTAGTACCCGCTACCGTTGATTTTGTGGATATCGCCGGCCTGGTCAAAGGCGCCAGCAAAGGAGAAGGATTGGGCAACCAGTTCCTGGCCAACATCCGCGAAACCGATGCCATCTTACACGTACTCAGATGTTTTGACCATCCGGACGTATCGCACGTAAGCGGCAGTGTGGATCCTGTCAGGGATATGGAAATCATCGAGACGGAATTGCAGTTGAAAGACCTGGAAACAATTGAAAACCGTCTGTCCAAAGTACAAAAACAAGCCGTTGCCGGTGGCGACAAGCAAGCCGCCCGCCTGGCCGTTTTGTTGGAACAATACCATAACGCACTGAGCCGAGGAAAAAATGCCCGTACTGTACCGCTCGAAAACGCAGAAGAAAGACGCATGGCGCGCGATCTGTTTTTGCTGACCAACAAACCCGTTCTCTACGTATGCAACGTGGACGAAGAATCCGTCGTAAAAGGAAACAATTATACACAACAAGTTGTGGAAAGACTGAAACAGGATGGCGAACCGTACCTGATAGTAGCCGCCGGGTCCGAGGCAGAAATTGCCCAAATAGAAGACTCCGATGAACGAGAGCAATTCTTAGCCCTGATGGGTCTGGAAGAATCCGGAGTATCCCGATTGATACGGGCCGCCTACCGTTTATTAGGTCTGGAAACGTACTTTACCGTCGGTCAGGAAGAAGTGCGCGCCTGGACTTTCAAAAGCGGCACCAAAACCCCGCAAGCCGCCGGCATCATCCATACCGACTTTGAACGCGGTTTTATCCGCGCCGAGGTCATCAAATTTGACGATTTCTTACATTACAAATCCGAGGCAGCCTGCCGGGAAGCCGGCAAAATCAGTGCCGAGGGCAAAAACTACGTAGTCCGCGACGGAGACATCATGCATTTTCTATTCAGCCGCTAGGCACCCAGCCCAGACCCAGCCCAGACCCAGCCCAGACCCAGCCGCCGAGGCCCAGCCGCCGAGGCCCAGCCGCCGAGGCCCAGCCTCAAGATGGTGCGCAAGAAAACAGGTGGCATTTTGCAACTTGCTGATTCCATGCCATTTGCGCAAGTCGCAAAAAAAAGCTGCGCACCATCTTGAGGCTGGGTGCGCAGAAATTGTTAGTTTTGTTAAACATGGCACTCAAATGCGGTATAGTCGGACTTCCCAACGTAGGAAAATCTACGTTGTTCAATTGTGTATCATCCGGAAAAGCACAAGCTCTCAATTTTCCGTTTTGCACCATAGAACCCAACCTTGGATCTACACAAGTGCCTGACGACCGCCTGGAGCAACTGGCTGCTTTAGTCAAGCCCAAACGCGTAGTGCCTGCTACTGTAGATTTTGTGGATATCGCCGGATTGGTCAAAGGCGCCAGCCAAGGAGAAGGATTGGGGAATCAGTTTTTGGCCAATATCAGAGAAACAGACGCCATATTGCACGTGCTCAGGTGTTTTGACAACGACGACGTCGCACACGTAAGCGGCCATGTGGACCCGGTAAGGGACATGGAAATAGTAGAAACAGAGTTGCAAATCAAAGACCTGGAAACAATTGAAAACCGTCTGTCCAAAGTACAAAAACAAGCCATAGCCGGAGGCGACAAAGAAGCGGCTCGGCTTGTAGACTTATTGCTGCAATACAAAGACGCATTGAATCAAGGGGAAAACGCCCGTACGGTACCCCTTACCAACTGGGAAGAACGACGGATGGGCCGCGACTTGTTCCTGTTGACGAACAAACCGGTACTCTACGTATGCAATGTGGATGAAGATTCAGCGGTAGACGGAAACGAACATACACAGCGCGTTGCAGAAAGGTTGGAGCAAGAAAATGCCCCGTACTTGATTGTTGCCGCAGATGCAGAAGCACAAATTGCTCAAATGGAAGATGCAGATATGCAACAAGAATTTTTAGACATGTTGGGCATAGAAGAGACGGGAACCAACAGGCTGATCCATGCAGCCTACCGATTGCTGGGATTGGAAACGTTCTTTACAACAAGAAACGAAGAAGTGCGCGCATGGACCTTCCAAGAAGGAACGAAAGCACCTCAAACCGCCGGCCTCATTCATACCGACTTTGAGCAAGGTTATATCCGGGCCGAGGTCATCAAATTTGAAGATTTTCTACATTACAAATCCGAGGCAGCTTGCCGAGAAGCCGGCAAAATCAGTGCCGAGGGCAAAAACTACGTAGTCCGCGACGGCGACATCATGCACTTTCTGTTCAGCCGCTAGCACCAGGGCCCAGCCTCAAGATGGTGCGCAAGGCCAGGGCCCAGCCTCAAGATGGTGCGCAAGAAAATATGTGGCGTTTTGCAACCTGCTGATTTCGTGTCATTTGCGAAAGTCGCAAAAAAAAGCTGCGCACCATCTTGAGGCTGGGTGCGCAAGGCTGGGTGCGCAGTGGAAAGCTGGGTGCGCAGTCTGTGTGTGGATAGGGGGCGGCCGGATCTAGTAGAAGCGGGCGCGTTTGTCTTCGACTTTGGCGCTTTCTTGCAGCACAAAGGGAATCATTTGTGTCTGGTAGCCGGCAAGGGTATATGCCCAACGGTGCGCATCGTCTTCTGTATAGAAAGCTCCGTCTTCTCTCTCTTCTACGCGGAATACGTAAATGCCCATTTCTCCTTTGATGGGTCCGCACAGTTTTTGTTCTTCTGCTGCTGCTACAGCTCCTGTAAAGAGCAGGTCTGTTTGACCTGAAGATCCAAAAGCAACACCCGTTTGTGTGGAGATGTTGCGTCCTGTTGCCTCGGCCCAAGATTCAAGCGTTGCATGTTGCTCCAACTCTTTTTGTATTTCTTCATACAGACGTTCTTTCTTCTTCTCGGGAATGAGCAACAGTTCTATCTCGGCCTGTTTTTCTTTCAACGTGGCTATGCCTTTTTCGTGGACTCCTGTAAGTGTGGCCACAAAGAAGTATTTGTTGTCTACGGAAATGACCGGCGATACGTCTCCTTCTTTGGCGTCAAAAGCCCAGCGGACCAATTCTCTCATGTGCTCATAACCGGATATGGTTTTGGCGTCTTCCCTTACACCTATGGCCGGCATGGGATACAAATAGCTCTCCATGGCTACTTTGTTAAACTCTTCCGTTGTCTTGCTTTTGGCAGACAGGTTGTTGGCTTGCGAATATACAGTCTGGTATGTTTCTTTTCCGGCAACAGCTTCTTTTACCAAAACAGCCAATTGTACTTTCTTGTGCAGACGCGTTCTTTCAGAGATTTTCACAATATGCAAACCGTATTGTGTTTCCAAAATATAAGGTCTATTCAAACGGGCTTCAAAGGTAGACTCCATACCGGGGATGTAATTGTCGTCAAACCAGCCGATGACACCCGGTTCAACGTTGGGGTTTTGGTCTGCAGAGAATTGCATGGCCAGTTCCTGAAAACGACCCGGAGCACGGTTTAAAATACCCATAAGGCTGTCGGCCAAAGCTTGTGATCTATCCGGAGTATCCTGTATGAGTATGTGGTGTACGAATACAGAGTCGGGCAATTGTTTGATATCGGCTATACGAGCAGCACGAAATACATCGTTTTCCAAATACACGGGCAATACGTCACGCGTTGTGGCTCGGAAAGCAAAGCTGTCTAACGTGGGTGATACAGAAAGCAATTCATCTTTCTTGTAATAGTGCATATCAAGCGGTTTGTCTGAATTGCGTGCCAAAAAATGTCTGAGGTTTTCTGCTGCAACAAATTCAGGATACGTCTTCTCAATATCCGTTCTTGCCAATTCCACGTCTTGTTCGGAAGGTTCAATGGGAAATACCACGTATTCTATATCTCTTGAAGCTTCTTGCTTGTACAAGTGTTTGTGTTCATCGTAGTATTTGCGTACTTCTTTTTGTGTGATTTTGATAGAAGTGTCGCGTGCAAAAGAAATGGGAGCCAACACAAAACTGACGGTAGCCGTCAAGTTGTTTTCTTCCATATTTCTACGCAATTCCACTGCATTTACCACATTGCTTTTAGCCAACAAGGAACTGTACTTTGTGAAATACCTGTCTGTTTCCATATTTTCTTTCACAAATTCCCAGTATATGGCCGGAATGCTGCCGGGTTCTGCAGAAGCCATCTGTACAATTTGCGTAAGACGCGAACGGTCAAACAGGCCGTCTTCTCCAAAAAACACGGGATCGTTTAAAATAACGGGAGAAATATCACGCCCCTGTACCATGTCAAATTTTTCTTCACTTCCCAGGCGAACACCTGCTTTTCCCATAGCCGGCAGGTACACCAAATCTTTTAAGAAAGACTGCCACGTGCCTTGCTCCACGGCCTCTTGGCTTTGTTCATCCAAAGCCGCAGCGCCTGTGATGGCTTGTTGCAGATTTTTGATGTTTTCCATTTTCCTGCTGTATTCCATATAGGTAATACCTTGTCCGTTCATTTTTCCCACATCGTTTTTGGAAGAGAACATAGACACTGCCGATTGCAGGGTGCTGGGGTCAATGATGAATGAAATTAAGGCTATTGCTATAAGTACAGTAATAAATATTCCCAACTGTACCCTTATTTTTTCAAGAACTGCCATTGTATTTTATTTGAATTTTTTAGTCCGTAATAGGGCGCGAAGTTAATTCTTTTTCTTCATTGGACAAAGTGTCCTGCTTTACGTATCCGTAAGAATCAAACGGTTTAAGGATTTTTGCCCGACTGGCTCTTTCATCAGATTCCATACCGTATCCTTGAGCAAAAAAATCGGGAGAATACAGTTTTACATAACTGTGTGTATAAATAATTTTCTTTTGCTGGTCCCAATACAACGTGTCGGTTTCCATGGTCTCTTCTTTCAGAATATTCTTTACCACTACGTTGCCGGTAGCTATCCAAATTTGTTCATCTCCGCTGCGGTGCATGGCTTTGTCAGCAGTAATGATTGTTTCTAGTTCTCCTTCCGGTGTGTAGGCTTCCACTAAAAAAGAGTGAGGAAATACTTCGTACGGTTCGTCTCCTTTTGTGAATTTTTCCATATAAGGTGCTGTCAGCCTGCCACGAATTACTCCGTCTTCTACCTGCCACCCTTCCATGTTTTCTATAGTCTGTGTGGGAATGCTGTCCGGATTGTGTAAAGCCCCTACCGTTGTCACTCGGTTTTTGCAAGAGACAAAGAAGGTAGCCAATGACAAGCACATAGCTACCCCTATTTTCACATATGTTACCGACCGTTTTATCTTATAGTCCTTACAGTAGTAGTTGCCGACAAACCATTGGCTCTTACCGAATAGCTGGCGCCTTCTTTCAAATCGTGCATAAAAGCTTCTTCAGCTGCAGGGAAGTATTGCCTGTACGTAGCAATCAAGCGGTCGCACTCTTCTGCCAAGGAAGGATCGGCTTGCTTAGCGCGTACAAAATAATCAACGGCTACCCAAAAATTAGCGCGGTCGTCAATTTCCGGCATATCGCTGTCTCTTACTTTGGCAACGGCCCACATATGACCCATCAACAAGAACGCTTTCCCTTTTAATTCTTCATTAAACGTATAAGATTTCAAGGCGTGTTGTGCGGCAATGGAGCTGTTGTTTATTTTTTTGAAACAAAAAGTACCCAACTCCAACAAGTAATCGCCTTTTACTTTATCGTCTATGTTGTCGGAATCTATAGCTTGTTGCAAATATTTAATGGCGTTTTCAGAATGATCTCTGGACGAATACAATCTGTACAAATAATATGCAGAGTTGTAGGTAGGCTCCAATTCATACAAACGCTCTACGGCTTTCAAGAACAAATCTGACGTTTCACAACCGGCATTGGATAGCAATTGTACTACTTTCCTTACGTAAGAAGTTTCCGTAGCCCTTTGGTCAAAACGGGGCTCGAACAACGCCAGCAAATTGTCGCAATCCGCTACACCGCATATGGCAAAGAGTGTTTCAAAGCTGTTGCGTGCTTCTTCCAATGCATTGTTGCTGTCGACAGCTTCTTTTTTATCAAAAAGTGCACTGATTTCTTGGTATACCAAAATCACTTCCTCCGGTGACATCTGGCCTTCTTTAAACAAGTTGGTGGCATACTGCATATTCAAAACCAAAATGTTTTGATCTGTCTGTTCCTGACCAAACTCTACTACGTCTTTCAGTGCTTGATATATTTTTAAATCGTCTGTTTTATAGTAAGTAATCATGTCGTACGCTTTGAACGTACGAGCACTTAGTCCCGATCTAAAAGCCGGGAATTTATCAATCCGTATGTCGTACATCAAAACCAAAGAGTCTATCAGCTCTGCTCTACGCGTGGGATCATTCGTTTGATTGATCAAAAATTTAATGATGTTTTGTCCATCTTGATACAACGCCTGCGTTACGCCAAGCGGACATCTGTTCATAGCTCCGCGCCACGATGGAAGGGCTTCTCTGATGTTCCCGTTCTTGTAATACTCCTTATAAAAGTTCAAATACTTTACGCACTCGACACTGTCCTCCGGAGTCGCCCCAAATCTTCCGGCCTGCGCATAGCTTTGCGTTACGAAAGCGAGCATAATCAAAGAAAATAGGATTCCAATCTTTTTCATTTTTATAGCATTTAATTATATCTGTGTTTCAAAAACCATATATCGTGCAAATTGAAGTTCAAAATTAACATAATATACCGTTCCCTAATCAAATTGTCTTCAATACTTCCTCTTTGACCGGCATCTATAGATACGGCAAGCGAGTTGTACCAACGGTATACAGGTACGGAAAAGCCCAGTGTGATACCCACGGCGTTTACTTGTTTTCCGTTCAACATCAAATACGATTTATCATAATAAGCACCAAATCTGTACGTCCAGCGGCGCATGAAATAGCGAATGCTGTACCGGTCCGGCGTAAACTCAAATCCTGCTTTTACTGTTTGACTCAAGGCCGGTTCAAAAGTGATACCCGGTGTTTGCGCAAATTGTGAGTGGCTCCAATCGGATCTGGTATAATCGGCTCCAAAAGCCCAGCTGTCTTGCTTTCTTATGGAAAAACCTACTTCCCATTCCATAGGTATGTGCATTTGAGAACCTTGTGTCACATTGGCAAATACCGTATCTATGGCAGACCCTTTTTCTACCCTGGCAAAATGCGTAACGTCTCCTTTAAGCAATCCGGCCGGCTGAAAAGTTGCCCCTACGGTAAATGACGTTCCCGGAGCCAAGTTTCCAAATACTTGTGCCCCAAAACGAGCCCCAAAAGAACTCACGGAAATATTGTAGCCTGTTTTCAATGTTCCGTACAATTCCGGCGCGGTCAACGACTGTATGAATGTGTTTTTCTGTAGGTGCCCAAAATAGTACGTACCCTGCACACCTACCGATACGTGACGGAAGAAAGTAGCGGAATAAGCAGCAAAAGCTTGGTTGATACTTCCTTGTCCAAATTGATAATACCTAAAAGCACCGATGTTGGCCAAAATGTCTTCTCTGTTTTCGTCCTCCACAAACCGATAACCTACGTGGCTGTATGGAATGATGCCCAGTTGCATGGCTGTTGTTTTCCAAATGGGAAACGACATCAACACATGGCTCATGCTCATGGCGTTGTATGCCGAGGTGCGAGGTCCGTCCGTATTTACGAAGTTTCTTTGCATAACCCCAAAGTCGAGCATAAAAGACAAAGAGTCCCGAGCCGAGGCTGAAGCCGGGTTCAGGTAGTTGATGTACCGGTTGTCACGCAGTCCAACACCTATGCCTCCCATGCCCCTGTTCAGGCTTGTACCGGGACGCACAAGATCGCCCACTCCAAACATAGAGTACGGTGTAAATGTGCCTAATGCATCCATATCCTGAGCTTGAAGGGTTGTAGATCCTAACAGGAAAACAAGCAGACCCAGGGCTGAAACAACACTTCTTTTCTTTCGCATAACTTGCAAATGTCGCACTTTTTCAGGGTTTTGCAAATAATTTTAACAAATTGTAAGCAGCTTCTACGCTCTTTACTCCTGATATTTTCAGTGACAATTTATTTTTTTGCTCTTTTACCTGAATTTTTTTTGGGTGCTTCGTTATTGTTTTTAAAATGTGAACAAATATATCTGTTTTGTAATAAGGCGATTCTTGGTCACTTATAAAATATGCAAGCATTATGCCGTTTTTTAACACAATACGCTCAAATCCCAGCTTAACAGCTTGTTGCCGCAATTTTACCACATAAGCCAATTGGTGCAAAGGATCGGGAATGGGACCAAAACGATCTTCCAAAGCTGCCAGAAATTGTTCCAACTGCTGTTCGTCTCTCATGCTATCCAGTTGCTTGTAGAGACGTATTTTTTCCGTGGTGTTGGACATGTATTCGTCCGGAATCATGATTTCCAAATCTGTGTCTATGACACAATCCCAAGCCACAGGCGCCGGAAAACCCACTGCGGCGCCGGGAGCTGCTTCTGCTCCGGCCTCGGCAAGAGAAGTTCTTTCCAATTGCAGTTCCGCCATAGCCTCTTCCAGTATGCGGTGGTACGTTTCAAAACCCATTTGGGCAATGAAGCCGCTTTGTTCACTACCCAGTAAATTTCCCGCTCCGCGAATGTCCAAATCTTGCATAGCAATATTGAAACCGCTACCCAGTTCTGTAAACATTTCCATGGCTTCTAAACGCCTTTTGGCGTCTTCTGTCAAAGGAATATTTTCCGGTACCAACAAATAGCAATACGCTTTTCTGTTGGAGCGGCCTACCCTGCCTCTCATCTGATGCAAATCACTCAATCCAAACAAGTGGGCTCTGTTGATGATGATGGTGTTGGCGTTGGGGATGTCTATGCCGTTTTCTATGATGGTGGTAGAAAGCAGCAAATCGTAATCGCCGCTGATAAAGTCCAACAATACTTTTTCCATAATACGCGGCGGCAATTGCCCGTGTCCAATGGCAATCCGTATTCCGGGCCGGATTTCTTGCAACATATCCGCTACTTGCTCTATGTCTTTGATCCTGTTGTGTACAAAAAACAACTGCCCTCCCCTGTCCAATTCCCGGTCTATGGCTTTTTGAATGATTTCTTTATCAAACAATTGCAATTCCGTATGGATAGGCAGCCTGTTGGCCGGAGGCGTATGTATGATGGACAAATCCCTGGCTCCCATAAGAGAAAATTGCAACGTTCTGGGAATGGGAGTAGCTGTAAGTGTTAACGTATCTACGTTTGTTTTCAAGAGTTTCAATCGCTCCTTGGCGGACACTCCAAATTTCTGCTCTTCGTCCACAATCAGCAACCCCAAATCTTTAAATGCCACATCTTTTGTAAGCAACCTGTGCGTTCCAATAATGATATCTATCAATCCGCTGCTTACTTGCTCCAAAATCTCTTTCGTTTGTTTGGGTGTTTTGACGCGAGAAAGAAAAGCAGTCTTTACGGGAAAGTCTACCAATCGTTCAGAAAACGTATGAAAGTGTTGCAATGCCAAAATGGTGGTTGGCACCAGCACGGCTACTTGTTTGCCGTCTATCACAGCTTTGAATGCCGCCCGTATGGCCACTTCTGTTTTGCCAAAACCTACGTCTCCGCAAATAAGCCTGTCCATAGGATACGGACGTTCCATATCTTGCTTGACGTGTTGTGTGGCCAACAATTGGTCCGGCGTATCTTCAAAAATAAAAGACGCTTCCAGCTGTTGCTGCAAGTAAGAATCGGCAGAAAAAGCAAATCCGGCGGCTCCCGTCCGTTCCGAATACAACTTGATCAAATCGCGTGCAATGTCTTTTACTTTGTCCTTTGTCTGTTGTTTGATTCTATTCCACGCACCCGTACCCAATTTGTTCAGCCGCGGCGGTTCGCCGTCTTTACTTTTAAAGCGAGCAATGCGATGCAACCCATGAATGCTGACGTACAATGCGTCGTCGTCTTTATACAAGATTTTGACAGCCTCTTGCACTTTTTCGCCTTTTGTGGTTTTTACCAGCCCGGCAAAAACGCCTACGCCGTGATCTATATGTACTACATAATCGCCCTGTTTTAAACCGGACAATTGGTTGATGGTAATTTGTAAAGTGTGTTTCTATACAGACCATCAAATATTCCGTCGTGTGCACAGAGTGTATCTAAAGAGGGCTGTAGAAAAGAGCGAACAAATTACCATCAACC
>DUNA01000080.1 GCA_012839605.1 Bacteroidales bacterium | reverse complement strand
TCTACGGTACCCAGACTGGCTCCCAGATGTCCCGGATTGCGTGAACAACATTCCGTGATGTAGCTTCTTATCTCTTCACACAGAAGCGGCAATTGGTCAGGTCTTAATTTTTTAAGATCCCGGGGATTGTTTATGGTTTGTATAAGATCAGACATGGTTGAAAATCTCTCTGACAATGGTTTGCTCTCTGTCCGGTCCTACCGATAAAATTTTAATAGGCAGTCCTACTTGGTCTTCAATAAACCGTATAAAATGCAGGAATTCTGCGGGCAATTTTTCTTCACTAAGCATCTTGGACAAGTCTGCATCCCATCCTTTAAATTCTTTATATATAGGAGTAATTTCTTCATGTATATAGTATGGAGCTTGCTGTGTTTCTTCTCCGTTTATATTGTATGCAACAGCTGCTTTGATGGTATCAAATCCGTCCAGCACGTCAGATTTCATCATAATCAAATCTGTCACTCCGTTTAACATGATGGCGTATTTTAAAGCCACCAAATCCAGCCACCCTGTCCTACGAGCTCGTCCTGTGGTGGAACCGAATTCTTTTCCTTTTTCCCGCAAGGCGTCTCCGTCTTTATCAAACAATTCCGTAATAAAAGGGCCGCTTCCCACGCGGGTACAATAGGCTTTGAAAATGCCGTATACCCTTCCTGTTTTTGTTGGAGAAAATCCCAATCCCGCACACGCCCCTGCACAAGTGGTAGAAGAGGATGTTACGTATGGATAGGTGCCAAAGTCAATATCCAGCAACGCTCCTTGTGCTCCTTCTGCCAAGACGCGCCTGTTTTGGTTGATGCAATCGTTGACATAATACTCCGCATTGATCAATGGAAAACCTCTCAAATACTCAATGGCTTGTAGCCACGCTTCTTCCCCTTCGTCTGCTTGGTACGGAAAATCAAATTGTTTTAGGAAAACAAGGTGTTTTGATTTGAGGGCTTGGAAACGTGCGGCAAAGTCGGGAGCCGTAATATCGCCTACACGGATTCCGTTTCTCCCCGTTTTGTCCATATATGTGGGGCCTATGCCTTTCAGGGTAGACCCTATTTTTGAAGACCCTTTGGCGTGTTCGCTGGCAGCATCTATAATTCTGTGGGTAGGTAGTATAAGATGCGCTCTGTTGGATACCATCAAACGCTCTTTGATAGGGATGCCTATAGATTCCAACATCCTGCATTCTTTTTCAAAAATGACGGGGTCTATCACTACGCCGTTACCAATAATGTTGCAAGTGCCTTCTCTGAAAATGCCGGAAGGTACCGAGTGCAAGATGTAGGAAGAGCTGTCAAAGTGAAGTGAATGGCCGGCATTAGGCCCCCCTTGAAAGCGAGCTATCACCGGATATTGTTGCGCCAAATAATCTACAATTTTGCCTTTTCCTTCGTCACCCCATTGCAATCCAAGAACTACGTCTACGTTCATATATATCTAAAATAAAAAATACAAAGCTTTATTTACAAAACTACTACAAATTTTGCAGACTTGACGAATTATTCTATCTTCGATTTTCTTTTTTAATCTTAAGATCAATTTATGAATAAAGCTGTAAAATTGCTGAAGGATAAAGTTCTTGTGAGATGGGGCGTGCTTATTCTTCTGGCTTCTATGATGTTTTTTGCCTATATGTTCATGGACGTGCTTTCCCCTCTTAAAAGCATGTTGGAAGAAACGCAGGGATGGACTTCGGAACATTTTGGCATAGTTACCGGTTCGGAATATTTTCTGAACGTGTTTGCCTTTTTCCTGATTTTTGCAGGAATTATTTTAGACAAAATGGGGGTCCGTTTTACGGCTTTGCTCTCCGCTGTTGTCATGTTGGTTGGTGCAGCCATTAAGTATTATGCACTTACAGATGCCTTTGTGGGAACCGGTTTGCAATTGTGGCTTGACTCCTGGTGGACGACTTTGCCCTCTACAGCCAAATTGGCCTCTTTGGGCTTTATGATTTTCGGCTGTGGAGTAGAAATGGCCGGAGTGACTGTTTCCAAAGGAATTGTCAAATGGTTTAAAGGAAAAGAGTTGGCACTGGCCATGGGTATAGAAATGGCCATTGCACGACTGGGGGTGTTTGCCGTATTCAGGATTTCTCCGCGTGTTGCAGATAGTATAGGCCATGTGGGAGCACCCGTTTTGCTTACCATGGTCTTGCTGTTGGCAGGTTTGCTGGCTTTCCTGGTGTACTTTTTCTTTGATAGAAAACTGGAACAACAGATGGGGGCACTGGCAGGAGAAGAGGAAGAAGAGTTTAAAGTCAGTGATTTGGGAAAACTCTTTACAAGCAAAGCGTTTCTTATTGTATCAGGACTTTGTGTTTTGTACTATTCGGCCATTTTCCCTTTCCAAAAGTACGCAGCCAATATGCTGGAATGCCGTTTGCAAATTCCGGCAAAAGAAGCCAGTGATATTTTCTCTTGGTTCCCCATTGGCGCCATGTTGCTGACTCCGTTGTTGGGGGCATTTTTGGACAACAAGGGAAAAGGAGCCACTATGCTTATAGCCGGAGCGGTACTCATGTGTTTCTGTCACTTGACATTTGCATTGGTCCCGGAAGCGTATTTCACCAAAGGTGTTGCCTATACGGCCATCATCATACTGGGTGTCAGTTTTTCGTTGGTTCCGGCAGCCCTATGGCCTTCTGTGCCTAAGCTGGTGGAAGAGCGGTACTTGGGATCTGCCTATTCCGTCATTTTCTGGATACAAAACATAGGACTGTGGGGCATCCCGCTGCTTATTGGAGTAGCTTTGGAC
>DUNA01000079.1 GCA_012839605.1 Bacteroidales bacterium | reverse complement strand
ATTTTTCTGGAGCCCATCCGCTTTTTTGAGGGTACTTTTGCACTGGGTTATCAAAGAAATTTCAACCACTCGGCAATTTCTATACCAGTCCTTTTGGGCAGGTTTGTTACTTTGCCCAAAAGCTCCGGTAACCAGGACCAGTAGCAATAGTGTTAAAAGTGATTTTTTCATATACGATCCTTATTAAATTTACAATCCAAACGATCTTTTTTTGTACGCTTCTATACATCCGTTCAAACGCTCCATGGCCGTTGTATCCCCCGGAACGTTGTGGGAAGGATGGATATGCAATTGAACGCCACGGTCTGCCAATATGCCTGCACACGTGGTGACGGTCATCCATACAAGCGTTACAAAAGCCATGGTAGAAACGGGGCCGATTTTATCAAAATGGTTTTTTAGAGGAACCGAAGCGTCTGTCAGGGGAACACAGGAGTCAACCACCAGGTCTGCCAGTTGAAACAAATTTTTTCCGCAGGAGTGCCTCGGCTTTTTCCCCTGTGTCTGAGCGGCCGACCCGTAAACGATGACTTTCATTCCCCGTTTACGTGCTTCCAGAGCTACATCAATATTGACGGCATTGATCCCCGTATGGGAAAAAATCCACAAGGTATCTCTGGAGTCAAAATTCCAGGAACTCATGATGGCTGTGCCATATCCCTCGGCTCTTTCCAGAAACAGGAACTGATTTATGCCGCTTTCGCCGGTAATACGAGTGAAAAAAGTGAGGGGTTGTTCAATAAGCGGATGAAACCCCACGAAACCTCCAATCCTGGGATACATTTCTTCCACAGGTAAGGTCGCATGTCCGCAACCAAACGTATGTACCCAGCGTTCGGCCTCTATACTGTCCGCCATCACAGATGCAGCACGACGTATATTTTCCGTTTGCGTTTCCTGAATTGTGTCCTGCACTTTGCGGACGTTGTCAAGCCATTCCTTTGCAAGCATTTTCAAATATATTAAATATTTTTAAACATTTTCCTCCCTGTCATCAAAAGATACAGTCCGGCCATTAGTGCCCAAATAAGTAATAAATATAACGGAAATACGCGAATGGGTAAAAATCCCAATAAATAATTAAGCAAAACATTCCCGGTCAAAGCTACTGCCATGGCAATCCCGATAGCCGTACCCGACAACGCTTTATACTGTGTTCCAATGTATGCAATAACTACAGGGAAGGTAGCCCCCAGTCCGACACCTACAAGAAGTACAGGTACCAACGGAGGCAATCCGGCGGCCAGTCCGGCAAAACCGACTGCTGTTAAAAACATATAAGCCCAAAGCACCTTCCAAGGGGTACCACGCAACGTAAGCCAACTGAGCACTATCCTTCCTGCCGTCATGCCCACGACTACGAAAGTAAGCAGAAAAAGTGCTTTCTCTTTGGCCATACCATAGGAAGGACTGTCTTGCAAAAACACCGGTATCCAGTTGCTGCACAACCCTTCCAGGGCCGATTGAAAGAAGAGTATAAAACTAAAAAGCAACAACAACGGCTGGCGTAATAAGTTCAGGCCTTCTTTAATAGGAAATCCTTGTTTAATTTTGGATTGTGGAAACGAAATAAGGCTGAAATACACAAATACAAGAAATAGAAACACCATCACATAACGGAGGATTACCGTATAAGGTGTCTGGTGGAATACCCCCAGCACAAGAGGCATCAAAATAGCTCCTATTCCATAAAACACACCCAATATACTCAGGTTGGAGCTCCGGTTGCGGTCGTCAGATACGTCTGTAACCAATGCGTTGCAAGAACCGTTCAAAATTCCCCCGCCCATTCCTATAAAAAACACACACACTCCCAGCCAGGGAACATCCCGAAGAACAGAAAGTCCCAAGAAGCCAAGAACCACCATGGCGGCAGCTGCCTGAAAAGGAATTTTGTAGCCAAATCGGTCACACCAGGGACCAAAAACAACTGATCCGGCCAATACGCCCATAGGAAGGATACCTGCCAAAAAAGAAGATTGCTCCATAGTCAGGTGTAACGTTTCACGTAGCGAAGGCAATACAGCTCCAAGTGTCAGAAAAGAAATACCAAAAAACACTATACCGACAAATCCGGCAGCCAGAACTCTACTTTTTTTCATGTATTTGTATAGATTGAAGGACCAGCGAGCCTGCTCCGTACAGACCTGCCCGGCCGGAAAGTGCAGATGGTCGAAAACAACATGATTGAATAGCAACGGGCTGTGCCCACTGCCTGGCCTGTGCCTGTATCCTGTCCAGGAAACGTACAGCCGGTCCAAAAACACCTCCACCCCAGACAATCATTTCCGGATTGAAAAGGCTTACCAGGTTGGCAGCAGCCATTCCCCAACATTCAATGGCTTTATCTACAACGGTTATTGCTGCGGGATGTCCCAGATCGTATGCGTGGAAAACAGACTGGGCATTGGGAAATGTTTCCGGTTGTCCGGATAAGATACGGGCCCGGGCAGCCATACCGGCTCCCGATGCATACGTTTCAAAATAGCCGCACAAGCTGTATTCTTCATGGAACGGCTGTCCCAGTGCCATCCAGCCTATGGCTCCGGCAATACCGGATGCTCCGTTAAGGATTCGTCCTTCCGTAATAATACCTGCGCCAATACCTGTACCAACACTTATATAGATGGCGTTCTCCAACCCGCGTGCCGCTCCCCTGGTCTGTTCACCCAATATATAACAGACCCTGTCGCTGGCAACGTACGTTTTCGAATTTGGGAAAGCGTCGGTAACATACTGTTTCAAAGGGAAATCGTTCCACCCGGGGATATTGGGAGCCCAGACAGAGCCTGTTTTTTCATTGGCAATTCCGGGAACACAAATCCCTATTCGTTTTTCTGTATCATGCGGTACTTGCTGTTTTTCCAGTAAAGACCGGCATGCTTCAACAAGTAGGTCTGCCACCTGATCCCCCCTCCGTTCTTCCAGAAGCACCACCCGTTCTGCCGTTACGTCTCCCCGGTCAGAAAATAGGGCTGCATGCAATTTAGTTCCTCCCAGATCAACCCCAATGATTTGACTCATAAACTTAAATGAATTTTACTCCCATACTTTTCATATGTTCTATGGCAGCCCTGTGGTCTTTTTGGTTTACATACCCCAACCCTTCCAATACCACTTGAACTTGATGGCCTGCTCCTACCAAATCTTTTACTGTTTCCAATATGCAATATTCCGTAGCTATACCACTTACCACCACTTGTTTTGTCAATACCTCTTGCAATTTTACGCCATCCGATCGTACGGCTCCAAAACCGGAATATTCTTCTTTCATGGGCGAGGTACCTTTCCTAAAAACACGCTTTAAATGAGGTCTTTTGTTGGGGTCGTTCAAACGCGTATAGTAAGAAACATGAATTTCTTGACCCGGTGTATTGACTACACAATGCGGAGGCCACTTTCCTCCATATTCTATGAAAGAACAATGGTTGACAGGATGTGTATCGCATACATAAACTACCTGATGCGAAGGATGTTGGTTGATATAATTGATGCTGTGAGACAAGGCATTCTCTGCGTTCAAACAGGCCATGGTACCGGATATGAAATCGTTAAGCATATCCACCACAATGTGAGTTACATTTTGTTTCATATCCGGTACCATGGCCTGTTTGAACGCAGAGAATGCCTTGTCTCACAGCATCAATTATATCAACCAACATCCTTCGCATCAGGTAGTTTATGTAT
>DUNA01000088.1 GCA_012839605.1 Bacteroidales bacterium | reverse complement strand
ATTATGAGAAAGGAGAGTACGAAGAAGCGCTAGTTTACTTAAGACAAGCAGAAAATATATTACAGAAATTAGAAGAAAAAAGGGTACTAAGTAAAACGTACATTGTTTATGTGCTGACATTTAGCAGTTTGCACGAACAAGACAGCGTGTTCTTCTATATGAATAAGTACGAAGCACTGAAAGACTCTATGATTACGGAACAAACGCTGCAAGCTGTAGCAGAGCTTCAGATTAAATACGATACAGAGAAAAAAGAAAAGGAAATTGCTTTGCTAAACCTTGAAAATGAACGAAAACAAAGCAATCTGGACCGTCTGAATCAGTTAAACCATCTTTCGGAGTTGCAGTTACAACAATCACTGATGGAGAACCTGAACTACCAGCAAAGTCTGCAACTGGCCGAAACGGAAAAAGAAAAACAGCAAAGCAAAATACAGTTGCTGATCTTAAACGAAGAGATGTACAAACAGAGCAAACTTCACGCACAACGTCTTAACCGTCTTTTTTCCATAGGGTATATTATTATCATTGTAGCATTAGCCTTTACAGCATTTCTGGTTTTTTTGGCTTTCAGGAACAAAAAAGAAAAAGAAAAGGCTTTGTTAAAGCAAACGGCTGCGGAACTTAACAGGCAGTTGATGGAAATGCATATGAAGGCCATTAATTTTCAGCTCAACCCTCATTTTATTTTCAATTGCGTTCATTCTGTAGAATACCTGTTAAAAGAATCTAAAACAGAAGAGTCTATCACCTGCTTGAAAAAATTTTCCAATCTTACACGACTTATGTTAGAGAGTATGTCCAAACAAGATATTCCACTGGAAAAAGAACTGGAGATTGTCAAAGCATATATGGATCTGAAACAAGCCAGATTTGACAAGCCTTTTACTTACGCTATCGATAAAGATCCGTCCATTGATGTAAAAACGACCATGGTTCCTCCGCTTATTTTGCAGCCCTTTATTGAGAATTCTATAAAACACGGGTTTATTAATGGAGAAGAAACATATAAAATAAACATTTGCCTGCGTACCAGCGACAACATGCTGTTCTGTGTTATTACAGATAACGGTATTGGATATATGGCCAGTCGCAACGGTATGAAAAGGGTATCAGGTTTTAAAAAAGAATCGCTTGGATTGAAACTTACAGAAGACCGATTACGTGTAATTAATCAGATGAAACTTTGTAGTGCCTTCTTTACTATACAAGATTTACAAACAAAGGACATTGGATTGAACGGAACTGTAGTTTCGCTGTCTTTGCCTTATATATCTGTAGTATGATTAAAACGATTATTGTAGAAGACGATGCAATGCATGCCCGCTCACTTGCAGAAACTTTGGAAACACACTTTAAAAGTATCCGGCTTCTTGCCATCTGCCATGACATTCAAGAGGCAATGATTCAGATTTCTGCCTTAGAGCCTCAATTGGTATTTTTAGATGTTGAATTAGGTGCCTATTCCGGCTTTGATTTGCTGGCTATGCTTAAAAAGAGAGATTTTGAGGTAATATTTACTACAGCCTATCAAAAATATGCTCTGCAAGCGATCAAAATGTCAGCCCTCGATTATATTGAAAAACCGGTTGATATAAAACAGTTGAGAAGTGCTATTTCACGTTATCATGTGAAAACAAGTGAGAAAAAAATCCAAAACTTGCTGGTTAATTTTAATGCCGATGGAAACGAACAAAAAGTAGCCTTGCAGGAAAGAGGAAGTTTTCATTTTGTTCGTTTGAGTGATATCCTGCGCTTACAATCAGATAGTGCATACACAATAGTGTATTACAAAGACAGTACTTTGGTCCATAAAATGCTCCTTTCAAGAAACCTGGCTTATTTTGAAGATATGTTTGAGGGTAAGGGTGTTTTTTACAGGGTACACAACCAACATTTGGTAAATATTCATTACATAAAAAGTATGGTGCAGGGAAAAAGCTGTTTTATTATTATGGATGATGACAATAAATCAATCGTCCCGGTAGCACGGGCTCGCCGGGACGACTTCTTGCATTACCTTAGAAACAATGGAATCCTGATTTAATGTGCAGGATTTCCTGTATGCCAAGGTTCGTAGGCAGCGCGGCGTAGTTCTTTCACGTTTTTGAAAGGCTTAGGCGGTTTCAGGTATTTTGCCAAAAACTTGTAAATATCCAAACGCATGGCAGAGGCAGCCGCGTGGTCCATACGGTCAAATGAATGACCGCCGGGTTCGTCTTCAAATATTTTGTATTCAAAAGATTTTCCCTCGGCTTGTAAAGCTTTAATCAGGTGCTCCACTTCCAGGGAATTGACATCTTCGTCGTTAGTGTTTGTATAGATGAGCAGAGGCGTTTGCAGTTTGTGTGCTTGCCAGGCGGGAGAACGACGGCGGTACTCTTCTACATCTTGTTCGGGAGTTTTACCAATATGGTACGGAGCAGAAAACAAAGCTCCGTACGCAGGGCGTTTGTAGCCTAAGCGTGCAATGAGATCGCTTACGGGAACTCCTGCATACCCACATGCATAATCTTTTGGATATTGGAACAGATTCATGAGTGTAATCATGCCTCCGTGGCTCCATCCTATAATGCCTATACGCGATTTATCAACTATGTCATAGTTTTCAACCATGTAGTTGCGCCCGTACCATACGTCGTCGTTTTCACGACCGCCGTAGTCAATGTTTTCGTACAACCCGCGCCCGTAACCGGTACTTCCCCGGTATTCCGTAGCAATAACAATGTAGCCTTGAGCCATCAGCTCTCTTACTATGTGCGTATGGTACGTAGTGAAATCACCGTGTACGCCGCCGTGGGGTAGTACAATAAGCGGATATTTCTTAGACGGGTCAATGTTTTTTGGCACAAAAATGTAGGACCAGATTTTTAGCGGATTGCCGGCACCTTGTCCGGTAGGATTGGCTTCTTTCCAACGCGGTGTTGTTGGAATGTATACTTTGTCAATGTAAGCCACATCGCTTACTTTGTGGTACCACAATACGTCGTCAACTTTCTTTGCAAGACTTAATCCTTGATGGTCTACCCCCTGCGCGATCAGAGACCACGCAGGAAGCAGCATCAGGATCAAAAAGATCCAATGTTTTTTCATAATTACATAATTCTGTCTGCGGGAGTTTCCGGCAGCGGTTTGTACGATTTGAGTTCTTCCAGCAGAACCTCAATGGCTTTGGTCAGCTGCGCGTCGTTCCCCAGATAATCTTCAAATGGGTTAATGTCTACTTCTATGTCGGGATCAATGCCATATCCTTCAACAATCCACTCGCCTTCCAGAGAATAGGATGTAAAGAAAGGCGTGCGTACGTCTTGTCCGTCCAGGTAACGTTTGGAGCCGGAAATACCAACAATACCGCCCCATGTACGCGTTCCAATGAGTTTGCCCAATCCCAGCTGCTTGAAGCTGTACGGGAACAAATCACCGTCGGACATAGAATATTTATCTATCAGACAAACCTTGGGTCCGTGATGGCTTTCGTTGGGTACAGGCAGGTTGCTGCCGTGGCGATACATGCTCATACGGTAGGCTTCTCTTGCCAATCTTTCCAAAATGATAGGCGAAACGTTGCCTCCGCCATTCATACGGTCGTCAATGATAAGGGCTTTCTTGTCAAGTTGTGTATAGAAGAGTTTTGTAAACATATCCAGTCCGGGCATACCCATGTCCGGAATATGAATGTATCCAATCTGTCCATCACTGGCTTGGTTGACTTTTTGGATGTTGTTTTGTACCCACTCGTAATATTCCAGCTGGGATTCATCGGCAATGGGTTTTACGTAAATGGTACGTGCACCTGTTGCTGAAGGAGAACTGTTGATTTTCAAAGCCACGGTTTTGTCTGCTTTTCCAACAAGGGCTTGATAAATGGTTGTCATGTCTGCACAGTCTATTCCGTCTACTTCCAGTATGTAATCGCCTGTTTGTACCTGATGTCCTCCGTCGCGTAATGGAGAACGAAGTGATTTATCCCAATTTTCACCTTCGTAGATTTTTGTTATACGGAAGGCTCCCGATGCGTCTTTGCTAAATCGGGCACCCAACAGTCCCAGTTTGATTCTTTCGGCAGCGGGTGTGTCGGTGGGAGAGGTTACGTAGCAGTGACCTACGTTCAGTTCAGAGATCATTTCTCCTATAACATAGGTTAAATCGTGGCGATGGCGTACGTGAGGCAACAACACTTCGTATTTTTCACGAATTCCTTTCCAATCTCGACCGTGCATATTAGCTACGTAGAAATGGTCGCGGTACACACGCCAGGTTTCGTGGAAAATTTGTTCCCATTCTGTTGGAAAATCTACCACAGCCTTCATTCCTTCCAGGGATACTTTTTTGTTTGATTTCCATGTGGGAGCTCCAACAACATACAGATCTCTGCCTTCACGAATCAACATTTTCTTGCCTTTGGGGGCATAAGCCACCGGCATTCCTTTGGTTACTGTGGAGACTTTCATGTCTTTCATAGAGATTTTCTTTACCTCCATGCGTGTCCAGAAGTACAAGTCGCCGTCAACGGAAGCCATCAATTGATACATGCCTGCTTCCAAGGGAAGGACCGAGGCGCGTTCCACAATCCCGTCAAGATCAATCTTCAGTTCTGTGGATTTCTTGCTGTCTTTGGGAGTTTTTTCGTTCCTGGCCGATCTTTTGGATGGAGCGGCTGCCGGTGGAGTTTCTCCCTCTTCTGCCACCTTATATTCCTCGGCTTTTATGGCAGTGGGATCCGGAGTGTCTGCTGTCAGGGGCAATACAAAAACATAAGAAGATACGTTGTACGATGTATTCCATTCTACTCGGGAATAGCTGGCTCTGAAATCGCGGGAAGAAGTGAAGAATATGTATTTTCCGTCGTCTGAGAAAATGCCTGAATACGAATCGTACCATGGCGTAGTAATGGGATAAGAAATATTATCTGTCACGCTATACAGATAGAGTACACGTACACGATTTTCTGCTTGAGTGGAATAGGTAATCCATCGGCCATCAGGGGATACGTTGTAACCCTGAATACCGCTGTAAGGCGTTTGCAGTACTTTGCGAGAGGTCCCGGTTGCCGGATCTGCGTACCACAATTCGCGTTTTTCTGTAGTGAAATACAGTCCTTTAGAATCGGGTGTCCAGGTAAGGTTGTCCGGGTATCCGGCTGTGAATTGTGTGAGTACACGAGCGTTCTTTGGGTTGTCGTACGGCATGACATACAGTTGGTATTCGCCACTCTTGTCAGAGAACCAAGCAATTTGTGCTCCGTCAGGAGACCACGAAGCTCCGCGTTCATGAACTCCCGGAGTACGGGTTAAGTTGTAGGTGACTCCTTCTGCGCCGGGCACAGAAAAAATGTCTCCACGGGCTCCTATCAGGATTTGTTCCCCATTGGGAGAAAGAGAATACCCGGTCGCCTGACGTGATACATCCAGTAAACGGGTGCGGGCATACAACCCTTCTTCATGAAGGGTGATGTCTATTTTCTCAAGTTTTCCGGTAGCTGTGGCATACGTATACAGGTAGCCTCCGTTTTCAAATACAATATAATCTTGTGAGGCAGAGGGGAATTTGATATCGTATGTATCAAAATGAGTTATTTTTTCTGTTTCTCTTGTACGGGTATCATAACGGAACAGGTTCATAACCGTGTCGCGATCAGAAATAAAATAAATAAAAGGACCTACCCACATGGGGAAAATATTTTGAGCGTTGTCTCCTTCACCTGCCGTAATGTTTTCCAGCTGAGTCGTACCCAATTTATTTACCCAGATATCATCTGCCTGTCCGCCTTTGTAGTATTTCCAGGTTCTAAATTCACGGAACATACGGTTCATGGCCAGGTATTGCCCATCCGGAGAGTAGGAACAAAATCCGCCTTCCGTAGTAGGAATTTGACTTAGTTCACCGCCTTCCTGAGGAACGGTAAACAGGTGGGCTCGCATACCTGAAAAACTGTACCAACGAGAACGGAGTACTACATTTTTTCCATCAGGTGTCCAACCCATAACAATGTTATTGGGACCCATACGGTCACCTATGTTATCTCTGTCCAATGTGGCTGTATAAGTCAGTCGTTTGGGAGAGCCTCCCTCTGCAGGAATCGTATACACCTCTGTGTTGCCGTCGTATTGTCCGGTAAAAGCAATGGTACGTCCATCTGGTGAAAATTTAGGAAAGACTTCGTAACCAATATGGGTTGTTAGTTTTGTTGCCGTGCCGCCTTCCAAAGGCACCGTATAGAGATCTCCGGCATAGGAGAAAGCAATGACTCCGTCTCCCACAGCGGGGAAACGAAGCAATCGACCTTCCGTTTCTGTGCCTTGAAGGATCGTAAAAGCGCTTAAAAGCAAAGAAGTTATTAAGAATTTACATTTCATAATAGATGTTATTTGATTATAGGATACGTAAAGTTAAAAAAGATGTCTACAAAGGCATAATTCTTTGTATATTTATGCAATATATATATACAAATTTTATCGCAAATAGTATGTCTAAATTTTTCAAAGAATTCAAGGATTTTGCCATGAAAGGCAACGTTATGGACATGGCCGTAGGTATCATAATTGGTGCGGCCTTTGGTAAAATTGTGTCCTCTCTTGTAGCAGATCTGCTCATGCCTTTGGTAGGCGCGTTGGTGGGAGGTGTGAATTTTACCGACTGGAAGTGGACCATTGTAGGAGAAAGGGCCAGTTTGCTGGATAAAGAGATCCTTATGCCGGCCGTAACTTTGAATTACGGCAACTTTATTCAGGTCCTGTTGGATTTTATTATTATAGCTTTTTGTATTTTCCTGCTGGTTAAAGGGTTGAATAAACTCACGACCAAAAAGGAAGAAGAGGTTGCTGTTCCGGAACCTCCGGCAGAACCGGAACCTACACGGGAAGAGGTGCTTTTGACGGAAATCCGTGATTTGCTAAAGAAATAACAATTTTTTTATACAGAGGTAAACCAATCGGCAATCTGTCCGGCATACGTACGGGATACAGGGATATCCGGGATGTTATCCCTGCCTAGGTCTAAGACAATACCGACAGAAGTCCTTTTGGCAACTTTTACCTGATCCAGATTCACCATAAAAGAGCGATGGCAACGTACTATGCCGGTTCCGGCAAAACGTTCCTCCATCTCTTTGAGCGTGTTGCGAATTAGGTATTTACTTACACCGGTTTTAGATAAAAACCATATAGAAACGTAGTTGTCTGCCGATTCCATATACAGCAGAGAGTCTTTTTTTACAGAAAGCTGCAGTTTTCCTTTTTCATCATAAAAGGTAAAAGTCCCGGAGGAAAGGGGACTGTCTTCTCCATGGATTCGCTCTTCTTCCAAAGCGACAACTTGTTTTGGTTTTTCTTTCCAGGAAAGGTATAAAATGGATATGCTATAAGGCAACAAAAGAATCAGGCTGGTATTGATGACGGAAGAGCGAAATACTTCTGCAAAATCTCTTGTTTCTTCCAGCGTGTAGGAGTACATTGTATAAAACAGAGACATGAAAAAGATATCTGCAGCAACCCAAATAATGTATTGCCAATAGGTTAGCGTCCTACTCTTAGTATAATAAAACAACACAATCCTACTGATTACCACCACCAGCACTCCGGTAAGAATGATCAGGCTGGAGTACAGAAAGTATTCGAATTTTGTTATGGGGTACCATTGATGAGATTCAAAAGGTTTGTAGATGTTAATGAACAGCAGAGCAAATACAGCAGTAAATACCACCAACAGTACCAGATTGGATTTTTTATAAATGTAGGGAGGTATTTTTCTTCTCATGAAACCCATAAGGTACAAAGTTAAAATTTTACCACAAATAGCCTCTTTCTACCCCTTCTTTGCTTTTTTTATCCCAAAGCAATTCGCGTTATCCCTTTTTTTTGACAAACAGAAGCCATTTCTCTTGT
>DUNA01000078.1 GCA_012839605.1 Bacteroidales bacterium | reverse complement strand
ACAGTACTTCTTTTTCCAGGAGCGACTCTGCCAGTTTTACGAAACCTTCCTTGTTTTGTGATAAAATGTCACGAGCCGTATTGTAAGCATTGTCAATGATGCGCTTCACTTCTTTATCTATCAACTGAGCTGTTTCTTCACTATAAGGTTTGCTGAGATTGAGTCCGGAACTTTCTGTGGAATCATAAAAAGATACGTTTCCTATCTTATCACTCATTCCAAAATAGGCCACCATGGCGTATGCCTGACGCGTTACTTTTTCCAGATCGTTCATGGCACCTGTGGAAATGGTTCCAATCATCAGTTCTTCTGCCGCTCTTCCTCCCAATGCAGATGCCATTTCATCCATCATCTGCTCTACCGTGGTAATAGCTCTTTCTTCCGGTAAGTACCAAGCTGCTCCCAATGCACGACCTCTGGGTATGATGGTCACTTTGAGCAAAGGGTTGGCATGCTTGAGCAACCAACTGACTGTGGCATGGCCGCTTTCATGAAAGGCAATCGTTCGTTTTTCCTGCGGACTGATGATTTTGCTTTTTCTCTCCAGACCTCCGACAATACGATCTACAGCATCTAAGAAATCTTGTCTTTGGATAACGTTTTTGTTTTTACGTGCAGCTATTAAAGCCGCTTCGTTACAGACATTGGCAATATCGGCCCCTGAAAACCCGGGTGTTTGTTTGGCCAGAAACTCCAAGTCAAATCCTTCTTCCAATTTCAAGCCGCGTGAATGTACTTTAAAAATTTCCAAACGCTCTCTTAATTCCGGCAAGTCTACATGGATCTGGCGGTCAAAACGACCGGCCCGCAGCAGGGCTTTATCCAATATATCAGCCCTATTGGTAGCCGCCAAAATAATAACTCCGCTGTTGGTCCCAAAACCATCCATTTCTGTAAGCAGCTGGTTTAATGTGTTTTCTCGCTCATCATTGGATGTGAATCCCGTATTCTTGCTACGAGCTCTTCCTACGGCATCTATTTCATCAATAAACACAATGCTGGGTGCCTTTTCTTTGGCTTGCCTAAACAAGTCCCTTACACGCGAAGCTCCTACTCCCACAAACATCTCTACAAAGTCCGATCCGGAAATAGAAAAGAAAGGAACGTTCGCTTCTCCGGCTACCGCTTTGGCTAACAACGTTTTACCTGTGCCTGGTGGCCCTACCAACAAAGCTCCTTTAGGAATTTTACCTCCCAAATTTGTATACCGTTCCGGGCTTTTTAAAAAATCTACAATTTCCATCACCTCCACCTTCGCTTCTTCCAACCCGGCCACGTCTTTAAACGTTACATTGTCCGACACCTTACTTTTCTCAAACAATTTGGCTTGTGAGCGCCCTACGTTAAAAATACCTCCTCCTCCGGCGGCACCCTCCTGACCTTTGGCCATACGTCTGAACATGAACACCCACATAAGAATGATCAGTATAGGGAACAACAACCAATCTAAGATTTTACCCCAGTAACTGGTGCGTTGATCTACTTCTACAGGAAATCTTTGATCTTCCGGTAAGGAATTCCGCAGAGCTTCAAATTGCGTTTCCGCATCAAACGTATCTGATACTATAAAATAAAAATGCGGTGCGTATTTAGGTATTTTCTCCCCAAATTTATGCTTATACTGTTCCAGTGCATCCGGTTTTATATGCAATTCTGCACGTTGCTGATTGCTTACATAAACCAACTTTTCAATCTCTCCGGCCGGCCCCATTTGCTCTTTCACCACCATCCATTCTGTTTTCACAGGTTCTGCAGAGCGGTTGGAAAACATAAAGTATACAATTACCGCAATGAGCACCACGTATATCCAAAAGAAAGGATTGAAGCGCCTTTTGGTGGGTTTATTTTGTTTATTTGGAATGTTTCCGTTCATCTTTTTCTATTGATTAATCTGAATAATAATGCGTTTCAGCGTCTGCCCACAAATCTTCCAATCTATAAAAGCGTCTGTACTCTGTCTGAAAAATATGTACTACTATATCTGAATAATCAAGAATTACCCAAAATTTGTTTTCTTTCCCTTGACTTCTGATCACGGGCCGCTTCATGACAGCAAACATTTTTTCTTCCACTTCATCTGCAATAGCTGCTACTTGGATTCCGGAATCTGCGTGACAAATAACAAAATAATCACAAATAGCCGTTCCCAATTTTCTCAAATCCATGCTGCAGATTTCCTTGCCCTTCTTTTCCGACATGGCTTCTGCTATGACTTTTATTTCTTTCATATTTAATATTCAAACCGTTACAAAGGTAACGATTAATTAGTATTTTTGCGACTATGTTTGAACCGCAAATCATCCGTCTAGAGGAAATTGATTCAACCAATGCCGAGGCCAAAAGAAACCTCCATCACGCCCGGGAAGGAACGGTGTGGTCCGCTCAATTTCAAACAAGTGGACGCGGGCAGTACGACCGTCGCTGGGAAAGCATCCGTGGTCAAAACCTCCTCTTTACCCTACTTCTCAGGCCTGTGTTTCTCTCTGCCAACAAACAGTTTCTTATTTCAAAGTGCACCGCTTTGGCTGTTTATGATTTTCTGGAAACCTTAGGTTTAACAGCTGCTATCAAATGGCCAAACGATATCTATATAGGGCCCAACAAAGTGTGTGGCATCCTCATTGAGCACCAACTCTCCGGCAACAACCTGATTTCCAGCATCGTGGGAATTGGCATAAACGTCAACCAAAACCGTTTTGAAGGAGCTCCAAATCCTACTTCTCTGTATCTGGAAACAGGAGTCATTCAAGAGTTGGATTTGTTGTTACCACAAGTACTTCAACAATTACAAAAGTGGTACCAAACATTGAAAGATGGAAAAATCAGCCTTATTGACAGGTCCTATGAAAAGTTGCTCATCAACATAGCCGATTACGAGAAAAACCGAGCCATAGATGATGCAAACGCACGAGCAGCCTCTGCCGGCCCTTTTTCTGAATGAACTATAGCACGTGACACGTTAATCAAGATGTCTCCGTCCGTTGTTTTTGCTTGTTTCATCACTTCTTCCAAGGAACCTCCTTGAGCGCCAACTCCCGGAATAAGCAAAAAATGATTGGGAGCTGCCTCTCTTACAGAACGCAACAAGTTGGGGCGCGTGGCGCCGGCCACATACATAATCCTGTTGTTGTCAGCCCACGTATTTGCTTTATCAATCACATGCTTGTACAAGAACTTCTTTTCAAAAGAAAGGAATTGAAAATCTTCGGCAGAAGGATTCGATGTCAGAGCCAATAAAACAACCCACTTGTTTTTGTATTCTAAAAAAGGCTTTATGGAATCGTAGCCCATATAAGGAGAAAGTGTTACCGCATCAAAATCCATCCTCTCAAAAAAGGTACGTGCATACTCTTTGGCTGTATTGCCAATATCTCCTCTTTTGGCATCTGCTATAAGAAAATGATTGGGCCACGCCTTACGAATATAGGCAACCGTTTTTTCCAGGCATTTCCATCCTTCCCAACCGGCTGATTCGTAAAAAGCCGTATTGGGTTTGTAAGCTACTGCATACGGGGCTGTCTGATCTATTACAGCTTTGTTCTTCTCAAAAGATACCGGAGATATATCCAATCCTACGCATAAGCAACTGCGCTTCTTGAAAATTTCGTTATTCAGTTCCTGACGAGTCATGTTTTAACCTTTCTGTATTTTCTGCAATTTGCAACTGATCAATCACTTCCTGAATTTCTCCGTCCATAAACACCTGCAAATTGTGCATGGTATAATTGATTCTGTGGTCTGTGACACGGCTTTGCGGATAATTGTAGGTTCTTACTTTGGCAGAACGGTCACCGGTAGAAACCATTGTTTTACGTTTGGAAGCAATTTCGTTCAAATATTTTTCGTGTTCTAAATTGTACAGCCTTGTTCTGAGCTCAGCTAACGCTTTGTCGTAATTTTTCAATTGCGACTTTTCATCTTGACATTGTACCACAAGACCTGACGGGATATGTGTCAGCCGAATGGCAGAGTACGTAGTATTTACACTTTGGCCTCCCGGTCCAGAAGAACAAAACGTATCTTTACGAATGTCCTTCTCATGCAACTCAATGTCAAATTCATCTGCTTCCGGAAGAACAGCCACAGATGCTGCCGATGTATGTACACGTCCTTGCGTTTCTGTCTGAGGAACCCTTTGCACCCTGTGTACTCCGCTCTCGTACTTCATGATACCGTACACTTCTTTTCCCGTTACCTTAAATATTACTTCTTTAAAACCACCTGAAGTGCCTTCAGAAAAATCTGTCATTTCCACCTTCCATCTGTTCTTTTCTGCAAATCGACTATACATTCTGAATAAGTCTCCGGCAAAAATGGAGGCTTCGTCTCCGCCCGTACCTGCACGAATTTCAACAATGGCGTTTTTGCTGTCTTCAGGATCTACGGGAATGAGCAAAATTTTTATTTGCTGTTCCATGAGCTCTATTTGCTCTTCCAAGGAATCTATTTCCTCCTTTGCAAATTCTTTCAACTCTTCATCTTTCTCTGTTTGCAGCATCTCCTTGGCAACTTCCAATTCTTTCACAGCGTTTTTATAGGCCGCTCCGGCCTCTACAACAGGCTCAATCTCAGCATATTCTTTGTTAAGGGCCACGTATTTTTTCATATCCTGCACTAACGCAGGATCGGACAGTTGCTCCTGCAATGCCTTATACTTTTGATTGATTCCTTCTAATTTTATCAACAATGAATTTTCCGACATACTCTTTATTTAACGTGCAAAGATACTCCTTTTCCGGAAAACAAAAGAGGGTGGCATATGCCACCCTCTTCTCTCTACATCAGGAATTTTAATATTATTTGTATTGTTTTAAAATTCCCTTAATCATATCCGGTGTCAAACGGCCGTGTACGTCATCTCCAATAAGAATGACGGGTGCCAAACCGCATGCACCAATGCAGCGCAAACAGTCCAAAGAGAACTTGCCGTCCTCTGTTACTTGTCCTACCTTGATCTTCAATTCTTCCTCAAGGGTTTCTACTATCCTTTCTGCTCCGCGAACAAAACAGGCTGTTCCCAGACATACAGATATAGGATATTTTCCTTTTGGCGTCATGGTAAAGAAAGAGTAGAAAGAAACAACACCGTAGACTTTTGCCAAAGGCATATCAAGATTCAAAGCAATCTCGTTTTGAACGGCTTCCGGCAAATAACCAAGTTTTTCTTGTGTCCTGTGAAGAATGTTAATCAACTCACCGTGTTTATTCCCAAAAGATTCGCAAATCTCTTTTATTGTCTTTTTGTGACTATCGTTTAATTCATATTTATTCATTGGGGTATGCATTTACGGGTTATTTTCTTGGATGACAAAAATAGCATGTATGCAGTAACTCATGGGCTTTTTCACTCATTGGTGCACCCAAGAATTCTTCATAAAGCGTGACAATCTCCGGATTCTCATGAGATTTCCGTATGACCTTATTGGCGTCCTCTTTATAGATGGCTTTCATTCTGGCTTCTAATACAGAAGAATCTCCTCTGTGCAAGGGTTGTCCGGCACCGCCAATACAACCACCGGGGCAAGCCATGATTTCAATAGCGTGGAAATTGTACATACCGCTTCTTACACCATCCAGCAATTTTCTGGCGTTGCCAAGCGTATGTGCAATACCAATGTGTATAGGTGTTCCGTCAAAGTCTATCGTTGCCTGACGGATGCCTTCCAAGCCTCTAAGTTCGTGGAAGTCCACATTTTCCAACGTTTTTCCGGTAAAGATTTCGTAAGCCGTACGTGTAGCTGCTTCAATCACACCACCCGTTACACCAAAAATTACGGCAGCTCCCGTTGACTCACCCATGAAACGGTCAAAGTTTTCATCTTCCAAGGAAGTGAAATCAATATTACCGTATTTGATCAAGCGAGCTAATTCACGCGTGGATAATGCATAATCTACATCTGGAATACCGTCTGTGTAGAATTCTTTCCTTTGGCACTCATATTTTTTTGCCAAACAGGGCATGATGGATACTACCACCATGTCTTCTTTCTTAACTCCCAATTTGTTGGCCAAGTACGTTTTGGCTATTGAGCCAAACATTTGTTGAGGTGAGCGAGCTGTAGAAGGCACGTCCAGCATATCCGGGTAGTTTGTTTCAAAGAAATTCACCCATGCCGGGCAGCAAGAAGTGAGAATAGGCAATCTTACGTCTTTGTCTCCTTGCAAGTGTCTGGAAATTCTATCGAGCAATTCCGTTCCTTCTTCCATAATGGTAAGGTCGGCTGCAAAGTCTGTATCCAACACTTTGTCAAACCCAAGAGCTCTCAAAGCGGCCACCATTTTTCCGGTAACCAAAGTGCCCGGTTCATAACCAAACTCTTCACCCAAAGCAGCTCGTACAGCAGGCGCTGTTTGTACAACCACAAATTTGCTTTCGTCTGCCAAAGCACGAATTACCTGGAAGGTATGATCTTGCATGGTCAATGCACCTGTGGGGCAAACGGCCACACACTGTCCACAGAAAGTACAGGGGCTGTCTATCAAGTCTTGCTCAAAAGCAGGAGCCACTACAGACATAAATCCACGGTGAATGGCATTGAGTGCTCCAACTGTCTGAATTTCGTTACATACGGTTTCACAACTACGGCACATCACACATTTATCCATATCACGAAGCAAAGAGGGCGACGAATCTTTACGGTATGTAGAGATGGCGGCGTTGTCTACGCAAGGTATTTCACGTATTCCCAAAGTAATGGCCAAATCTTGCAATTCACAAGAGCCGGATGACGGACATATAAGGCAATCTTTCGGGTGGTCTGAAATCAGCAGTTCCACAACTGTTCTGCGGGCATTGATGGCACGCAGCGAATGGGTAAGCACCTCCATCCCGTCTACACATTTTGTAACACAAGAAGGAACCAATGTCTTATGCCCTTTTACCTCCACAACACAAACACGGCAACTTCCCGGTTTGTGCTCCTTGGCTAAGTGCGGTAAATTCATGTAGCAAAGAGTGGGAATGGTAATCCCCGCATCTTTTGCTGCCTGAAGGATAGTTGTTCCCTTAGGAACCTCTAATTGTTTATTGTCTATTTTTATTTTTACAGTTTCCATATTTGTGCCTATTGAACTAAGATTGCGTTAAACTTACACTTGGTATAACATACACCACAACGGATACAGAGATCCTGATTGATAAAATGCGGCTGCCTTCTTTCACCTGTAATGGCATCTGTGGGGCAATTTCTTGCACATACGGTACATCCGGTACATGCCTCGGGAATAATGGTATATGTTGCCAGTGCCTTACATTGTTTGGCTTCGCATTTCTTATCCTTAACGTGTGCTACGTATTCATCGTAGAAGTTATCAAGCGTAGAAAGTACGGGATTGGGAGAAGTTTGTCCCAGTCCGCACAAGGATGTATCGCGAATGACATGGGCCATATTTCTCAAGTTGTCCAAATCTTCCATGTCTCCTTTGCCTCCACATATTTTTTCCAAAGTTTCCAACATGCGTTTGTTGCCTACGCGGCAAGGAGTACATTTTCCACAAGATTCTTCCACTATAAATTCCAAGTAGAATTTTGCAATGGAAACCATACAGTCGTCCTCATCCATAACAATCATACCTCCCGATCCCATCATGGAACCGGCAGCTAACAGACTGTCAAAATCAATAGGTGTGTCCAGATCTTTTTCCGTCAAACAACCGCCTGAAGGACCTCCTGTTTGAACGGCTTTAAATTTCTTTCCGTCCTTAATTCCACCACCAATTTCAAAAATAATCTCACGCAACGTGATACCCATAGGTACTTCTATGAGTCCTACGTTGTTGATTTTTCCTGCAAGAGCAAACACCTTTGTTCCTTTGGACTTTTCAGTACCAATAGAGGAAAACCATTCGGGTCCTTTCAAATAAATAACCGGGACGTTTGCAAACGTTTCTACGTTGTTCACGCAAGTAGGTTTTTTGTTGTAGCCGGATTCGGCCGGGAAAGGAGGTTTAAAGTTGGGCTCTCCCCTACCGCCTTCCATCGATGCAATCAACGCTGTCTCTTCTCCACAAACAAAAGCACCGGCACCGTAACGCAATTCCATTTCAAAGGAAAAGTCCGTTCCCAAAATGTTTTTGCCAAGCAAACCGTACTCGTTTGCTTGCTCAATGGCAACCTGCAAACGATGAATGGCCAACGGATATTCAGCACGGATATATACCACACCTTTATTGGCTCCTATACAGTATCCGCAAATGGCCATAGCTTCTATCACCGAATTGGGGTCGCCTTCCAAAATGGAACGGTCCATAAACGCTCCGGGGTCGCCTTCGTCGGCATTACAAACTACATACTTTTGATCAGCCGTATAGTTTTTGGTAAATTCCCATTTTAAACCTGCGGGGAAACCGGCTCCACCTCTTCCTCTCAGTCCGCTCTGCTTGAGCATATCTATGGCCTGATCCGGAGTGAGCTCTGTAATCACCTGTGCCAAAGCGGAATAACCATCTCTGGCGATGTATTCGTCAATATTTTCCGGATCAATAAAACCGCAATTCCTCAGGGCAATCCTCATTTGTTTTTGGTAAAATCCCATGTGTTTGGAGTCTGAAACGTGTTCTTTTGTTTCGGGATCTTCGTACAACAAACGAGAAACTCTTCTTCCTTTCAGAATGTGTTCGGCAACTATTTCCTCTGCGTCTTCCGGGGTCACCTGTGTGTAGAACGTGTTGTCCGGTATCACTTTAACAATAGGTCCTTTTTCACAGAAGCCAAAGCAACCGGTTATCACAACCTGTGCATCTTCTGTCAAACCATGAGCCTTCAGTGATTCATTCAGTTTGTCTACAATTGTTGCGCTTGCAGAGGCCTGGCACCCAGTCCCACCGCAAACAAGTAATTGCATTTTGTACATTATGATTCTATATTAATTGATTGGATTAAATAGTCTGATAGTTCGCCGGCAGAATACCGTCAATCAATTCATTATTACGTATGTATTTATCTATTATCTCTTCTGCTTTTTTGACATCGACATAGGAAAATACTACGGGATCTTGTCCCGGTTTTTTCACTTCAATAGTAGGCTCTGCGTAGCAATATCCCATGCAACCTGTTTGGGTTACTACTGCAGGAATCTTTTCATTTCTGATTTTTTCAACCAGAGCGTTCATTACTGTACGGGCTCCCGCAGCAATCCCACACGTTGCCATAGCAACTTTAATCTGGATCATGCTTTCCGGGTGGTCACTTTTTTCCCTGATTTCCAAGCTTTGTTCGAGTTGCTGTTTTTTCTGACGCAATTCGTCCAATGATTTAATCTTTGTCATAGTCAATAAATAATAGTTTAAAATTTACCTTTATGGAATCCGCAAATCTAACCCAAATTATTGAATCGGGCAAACTTTCAGATCGCTTTGATTTGTCTTAATCATTTCTTCTATCATACCCATTACATGCAAGTCACTTAATGGGGTGTCTCCCAGTACTTCTTTCAACTGAAAGGTGTCAATTTCATACGATTTCCCGTTGTATGAATACTTGTATTCAAAGTCTACATGAGGGTTGGCAGACATCATCAACACCACGGCATTGGGGATGTCTCCCAAAGGCGGCCTGTCCAAATGGTCGTATTGAAAATGTACCGATAACAAGGTGCCTTTTCCCGGCTCGGAAGTTACTTCCAGGCTGCCGCCGCTTTGTTCTGCCGTCTGCCGAAAAAGAGGCACTCCAAGACCCACACGCCTTGTGGTACGGGAGGTGAAAAAAGGATCACTCAGTTTTTTTACCTGCTCTTGGGTCATCCCCCGCCCGTTGTCTTTAACTGCCATGCTCAATTTGTTTTTTATCAAATCTTCGTCAACTATTATAGTAATCAGAGAGGCTCCTGCAGACAAAGAGTTCTGTACTATATCAAGCAAATGCAATGCCAGATCGTTCATAATTTACAAAAGAGTTAATGCTTTTTTCAACCCTTCAAAACAAGGCTTTTCCATAGTGAATTCCGTATATACAGACCCAATATGTTGTATATAATGGGCGTCTGAAGATTGAATTATTTTAAAAAGCTTCAGATAGGGATTTTTCTTTATAAAATCATCAGGGTTTGTATGTCTTGACAACTCAAGAGCATCGGCTTTCAATCCCGGAGGAACAAATCCCAATTGACTAAACAAGGAGTTTCGTGGTCTTTCAATATGTGCCGGAATAAACAGCCCCCCTATGCTATGAACAAAAGCTTCTACTTGATCGATATTTTGTTCAATGGCGGAAATCAGCAAATGCGGTACTTCTCCCAAGACGTTTTCTTCTTCGTCTACCCAAAATTGGTATCCAAAAAAATCGGGATCGTTGGGAATGGGAGGCAGGTACTTTTCCAGATATTCTTGCAACTCTACCCGCTGGGTTTCTGTTTCTACAAGAGCCAGACAATGCACCTCTTCTTTTGTAGTAATTTCTGCTCCGCAAAGAACAGCAAGTCCTTCTTTTTCCCCAACGCGTTGTACTTCCGGGGCTTGCAATGTGGAATTGTGGTCCGTAATGGCTATCAAGTCCAATTTTTTTTCTTTTGCCATACGAACAATATTCCTTGGTGTCATGTCAATGTCACCACAAGGAGACAAAAAAGTGTGGATGTGCAAATCGGCTCTAATAGATGCCATAATCAAGGGTGAAGCAATCGGTACAAACGACCGGAAAGTTCAAAGGCTTGTTCCGTAGTACTCAATATGGGAATATCCTCCTGTTCCGCTAGCTCAACAGTGTCTGCATCGGGTTCAAATCCTTTCACAAGAACTACTGCCGCCAATTCTTTAAGCGAGGCAATAGCCATCACATTTTTATGTGTTTGCAACGTAATCCATACGTAACCTGCGTCTGCATACCCCATCACATCACTTAACAAATCCGATGTGTACCCTCCAATAATTTTCTTTTCCAAACCACCTTCTCCGGCAAGAACCTTTAGTCCAAGGGTTTGGGCCATTTCTTTTACTGTCATATTCTTCTAGTCGTTTTATTTTTTTATTCTCTTTTTACCCCAAATCTTTTCAATCGTTATCGAATCTGCATCGTATGCATGCAAAATAACGCAATGTTCCAACGTGGCTCTATTGCATACGATATCTTCTGCCAACGCTTCACACGTAGGGGCTCCACACGCACCACAATCTATATTGGGTAATACCTCATCACGCAACCTGCGTGCTTCTTCCATACGTTGTAGAGCAATGGTAATATCCGGATGGTATTTTACCATAGCCCTGGGTTCTACAGGACTCATAGGTACACGTCCCGAACATACTTCTTTGAATTCTGTATCTAAAGCATGTTTTTCAGGCAACTCTTGGCCTAAATTGTCTATGCGCTCCTGAACAAGGAAACGGTTGTCTTGCACCAAAATGCCACCACAACAAGACATATCGCATGCTCTCAGCTCTAAGAAATCCACTCCTTTGATTTCCTCATTTTCCAAACGCTCCAAAAAATCTATCACATTGGGCATACTATCTATGGCCAATGCCCGTCCTTTTATATGATTGGCCTCTCCCCCCGTAGTGGGCCAGTGGATGCCTACGGAAGAAACAGTGGAATGCACAAGGGTGCAATGCTCGTTTTCGTTTACCCCCTTTTGTTTATAAGCAAGGAAGACTTTGTTATACAATTCCGACATATTGATGACCCCGTTGATGGGAGAAATGTATCCACCCACCGGTGCCTTTATAGCTGCAATTTTTGCCGCACAAGGTGTAACATAAAAAATACCCACATCATCTAAAGGCACACCGTTTTTTTGGTACTCGCTCCTGTAATACTGAGCCGTGACTTCCAAAGGCGGTATAAGTCGCATGATCTGATCTGCAAACGAGGGGAATCGTACTTGTATAAGCCGTACAACTGCCGGGCAATAAGATGAAATCACCGGCTTCTCTCCTTCAAATTCTTCAACGTATTTATTGATTTCATCTATCAACAAATCAGCTCCTTGCTCTACCATGCATAATTCTGTAAAGCCCATTTCGTATAGAATCCCATTGATGGCTTCCAGCGTAAGCTTTTCTTCAAATTGAGCAAAAAAGATAGATGGCACTAACAGAATCCTGTGTTTGAACTGAAATATTTTTGCTATATCGTCATCTTCTACTGTTATGGCTCTGACCGGGCATACTTTGAAGCATTCTCCACAGTCAATACACCATTCCGGATGCAGGGTCGCTTTTCCGTCAATCACGCGTAATGCTTCTGTAGGACACACACGCATACAACGCGAACATCCTGTACATATCTCTTTGTGGATACGTAACGCATGATGAAACGGTTTTCTTTTCTGATCCATAAATTATCAATTGATTTGAATGGTAATTTCTACAGTTGTTCCTTTATCCGGAACAGAATGTATGTTGAAAACATCTGCATTTCTACAAATATTAGGCAATCCCATACCTGCACCAAAACCCATTTCTCTCACTTCTTGGGATGCCGTAGAATAACCGGGAGTCATGGCTTTTTCAATATCCGGAATACCGGGTCCTTGGTCTGTTAACCTGAGAAAGACTTGTTCCGGACTGATTTGTGCCATAATCTCACCCTTATAAGCGTGTGCTACAATATTTACCTCGGCTTCGTATAAGGCTACAACTACTCGCTTTATAACAGAGGCGTCTACACCCAATTCTTTCAAAGTCCGTCTGACTTCAGAAGAGGCCGTTCCTGCTGACGTAAAATCGCCGCCTTGTATTTGAAAGGTCAGGTCCACTAAAAAACTCCTTTTATACCGGCGCCATATAAGAGTCCGGATGCTTTAAACATTGAATATGGACTAATAATCAGTACTATACCGTTTTCTTCTGCCAAGTCAACCATTTCTTTCGGAGGTGTTTTACCCCTGACCAGCAAAACGTATTTCAAATCACTCATTTCCGCTGTTCTAATGCTCTGCACGTTTGAAAGACCCGTAAGAAGCATAAAATCGCTGCGACATACGGTTAGAACATCGCTCATAAGATCAGACGCAAAGCAATACTCAATGCTTTCTTCCGGAGCAATCTTTCCGGTCAGTATTTTTCCCTGAACAAGCGACACTATTTCTTGAATTGTCATGTTTTTAAAAGTTTTTTATTGTATGGTTTTTAAATAGCAACGTCTGCGTGTATGTAATTCCTTATCGTATTCTTTCCAGATTTCAATGGCTTGGTTGTTTTCCAATTGAGGATTTGTCACAGCCCAGCGAAGTTTCTTCTTGATAATGGTTTTGTTTGTGTGGTAGTGGTATATAGAGCTCAATCCTTTGCCCTTCCAGGCCGGATGTGCTCCAATCATCATGAAATCAATGTCTTTGTAAAAAAAATATCCTTTTAACAAATGAAACCAGCCAAACGGAAAAAGATATCCGCCGGCCTTTCTGAACGCCTGCGACATGCTTGGAAAAGAAATCGAAAAGGCAGCTATTTTGTCATTTGAATCCAAAATAAAATAAGACAAATCCGGGTCAAGCAATTTGATGTACATCTTCAAACCGGCTTCAATTTCTTCTGGCAAAAGCGGTATGAAATTGCTTACGGTCATGAAGCTGTCGTTGTACATACTGAAAAAGTCATCTAAATAAGGTTCTATGTCCTTAAAGCCCTTCCATTTCAAAAGCCTTAGATCATATTTCTTCATGATAAGACTATTGATTCGCTCTATTTTATCGGGTACCGGCTGTTGAGCCGGCATAATATACTGAAGCCAATCCAATTCTTTCGCAAACCCCATTCGTTCCAAAAATTTGGGATAATATGGGTAATTATAAATACAGTTGAATTGAGGAATCCGCTCAAACCCTTCGATCATCATTCCTTGCTTATTCCAAGTATTGTAACCCAAAGGTCCATGAATCTCTGTCATTCCCAAACCGGCACCCCAATTTATTACCGTTTTCAAAAGCGCTTCTGCTACAAAAAAATCATCCACAACATCAAACCATCCAAAACGAATTCTCTTGTATCCGTACAATTCATTCGCTCGCGGATTGACAATTCCTACTATGCGGCCAATCACCTTGTTTCTATTGTTGTAAGCAATCCAAGCTTTCTGTTGGCAATAATTCAAGCTGGGAGAGTTCCATATGCTCTTTATTTCATCTCCTACCAAAGACGGTACATATTGCGGATGGTTTTTATAAAGTTGCAATGGAAAACGGGCAAACCGTTTCATTTCTTTCTTTGTAGAAACTTCCTTAATCTCAAATGTCATGGTCTCACTTAAATGAATCATCAAAGTTAGATATTTTCAGCAGATCACAAAGAGCAACTTGGGCGCATACACACCCAAATACTGCAGGAAGATAGGAGATGGTGCCAATTATCGACTTTTTATTTTGATCCTCAAACGGCAGAACTGCCTTTGCATGAGGCAGCTCGGTTGAAAACACGGCTTTACATCCCGAATGGATACCCCATTTTCGCAACCGTTTTCTAATCATGGCGGCCAAAGGACAACTGTGCGTTTCAGAAATATCCGCTATACGCACAGCTGTAGCATCTATCCGTGCTCCGGCGCCCATAGAACTGACTACAGGTATGTTCCTTTGCAAAAAATAACGTATCAAAGATGCCTTAGAGGATACTGTGTCTATGGCATCTACTACATAATCCGGTTGCACATTGTCCAGCACTTCCGGTAAAGACGTTTCATCCAAAAAACGATTGCTGCTTTCTATATCAACACCGGGATGTATCTTGAGCAACCTCTCCTTCATAACGTGTGTTTTCAGACGTCCTACCGTTTCAGTGAGCGCCGGTAGCTGCCTGTTTATGTTTGTAACAGATACTTTGTCGTGATCTACCAAAATCAAACGGGAAACACCGGCTCTAGCCAACATTTCTGCCGCATAAGAACCTACGCCTCCCAATCCGGCAACAAGGACAGTACTTTTAGAAAGTATGTCCAGTTTTTCTTCTCCAATCAGCAACGCAGTTCTATCAAGCCAATGCTCCATCTTACTTTCGATTCTTTGCCTGAGACCAAATTTCTTCCATCTGTTCCAATGTCATGTCCTCCAAGGAGCGCCCTTGCTTAATTGTCCTCTCTTCCAAATAATTGAAACGTTCCATAAACGTTCTGTTCGTTCGCTCAAGAGCATCTTCCGGATTGATTCCATACAGCCGAGCCGCATTGACCAAAGCAAACAACAAGTCGCCAAATTCCGCTTCCATTTTGTCTGCGTCTTCCTTCTCCCATTCTACCCGAAACTCCTCTGCTTCTTCTTTTACTTTGTCCCACACTTGGCTTCTTTCTTCCCAATCAAATCCCATTGCTCTAGCTTTATCCTGTATTCTGAATGCTTTTATAAGAGCCGGCAACCCTGCGGGGACACCGGAAAGTACTGTTTTATTTCCTTTCTTTTCTTTGGCTTTCAATTGCTCCCAATTTTTAATCACCGCATCTGAAGTGTCAGCTTCTGTATCTCCAAATATATGTGGATGCCTAAATTTCAATTTTTCTGACAATTGTGCAATGACATCTCCTATATGAAACGCTTCTTTTTCTTGACCAATTTTTGCATAAAAAACAACATGAAGCAACAAGTCTCCCAGTTCTCTAGACAATTCATCCAGGTTCCCTTTCAAAATAGCTTCACTCAATTCATATGTTTCCTCAATGGTAAGAGTCCGCAAACTCTCTAGTGTTTGCTCACCATCCCAAGGACATTCTTCCCTTAAGCGATCCATAATATCTAACAGCTCTCCAAAGAGCTCCATTGCTTCTTTTTTATCCATGATTGTAAAATTGTATGTGTATTTGATCGTATACGTTCAAATTTTCCAAGAGGGCCAAATTCCCCATACAAATAGCCAATTCCAAATTTTCAGCACTATTAAAAACGGCTACCAGCTGACCGGGTCGCACAGCAGTATAATGTGTAGAAATTTTCTCTATCCGTGTATAGGGACCTTGTAAGAAAACAGCAAAGTCCCTACCCTTTCCTATTTTTTCAAAAAGTGTTTTTGTAATGTTGGTAATTGCATTTCCATAAGAATCTATATATACTACCTGCCCTAATATGTAATCGTTTTCTGCTACCGGCACTTGTTCTGTCTCTGTCCTCATCTCTGTAGGCAAAGTACGATCCTCCAGCCTTCCATCTACAATGGCTTTGACACCTTTTACATACATTTCCAATTCAGAAAATGTACCTTCTTTATGTACTACGGCACGAATCCAGTCCGGATGGCCATCAAACAATAAGGAAAGCCTTCCGTCATTTACCGTAATAAAATAATGTCCTTTGTATAAGGCCACACTCATAGGCATTTGGTCTGTGGCTTGTGCTTGAATAGCCAAAATATGGATACTGCCCGCAGGAAACTTTTTATAGGCTTGTTTCAACACATACATCCCCATGCGTACATCAAAAAGTTGGATGTTGTGTGATATTTCATACACAGAAGCCGTTCCAAGAAGACTCCCTTCCAAGGCTGCTGCATAATAATCTTGTTTGCTCCAATCGCTCGTAATGGTAACAATTGCCATACAATTACAAATGTAATCAATTGTGACGTGTTTTTGGTTTTACCTGAAAAATGATTTACTTTACATACTTCTTTATATTACCGAACAATGAGAGAATTCACATTAGCAAAACTCTTGACAATCATAGGGTTATCTCTTTTTTTATTAAGCTCTTGCATTCCACAGGAACAAGTTGAATACGTTCATGTATCCCCGGACAAACTTACTAAGGGACCCGTTGTTTGGAACGGCAGCGTTACCGTTACCTCTTCTGAAAGTTGGCACATGACACCCATTGGAAATACAGATTGGTGTACTGTCTATCCTGACAAAGGAGTGGAAGGTACCACAACAGTTGCCATCCAAATAGAAGCACTGCCTCATGTGAGCCCCCGTATAGCCATTTATGAAATCAAAACCACATCGGGATTAAAACGTACCTTGACCATTGAACAAAAAGACGTAGAAGGCGATGAATATTATTTTTATTTCCAAGATGACCCTGCCTTGTCTTTCTCCGTTTCGTCTTTTGATGTTCAGCCTATTAGGCTGTCTGTCTTGACAAACGTAGATGACTGGACAGCAAGTGTATCCTCAGATGCTGGCGATTGGCTTATTGTAGAACAAACTGAAGACTCCCTGCTCATTTCTGTTACAGATATTGATGAACCAAAAGGCAGAGAAGGAGTGGTTACAGCTGTAGCCGGTGGTTCATTAAATAAAATTTTGACGTTTTCACAAAAAGGATTGCATGAATACGGTGCGCCCACAAGAAATTTTTCTTTATCCATGCCAAACGTACCTGATTCTGAATTGTTTTTCAAAGACGTATATTCAAAGTCTCGCATAACATTGCTCTTCATCTGGGGTTCTTGGTGCCCGGGTTGTACAAACTTCATACCTCTGGTCAAACAATTGCACGAAGAATTCAAAAGCCACGGCTTGAAGATTTATGGAGTGGCATTGGAAGAAGAGGGCAAAGAACAAGACTTTCTTGATTCCCTTAATGACAACGGATTGTTAGATGTAGATGAAACTACAAGTGACGACATATGGTGGAAAAACCGTCCTGTATTCTCACCTTTGGAGGAACGAAAGATAAACTATTTCACAAAGATGTTTTACGGAGACAAACTCTTGACGGGAGAAGTAAAAAACTTTCTGCCGGCTTTCTTTTTCGTAGATGCAGGCGGCTTTATCATAAGAACATACACAGAGCCTTACCCTTTGAATACTCAAGAGCGCATAAAGTCTTTATATAATGACCTGCGTCTTTTCTTAAGCCGTCAACTGGAATGCTGCGGCGGGTAGACAACGAAAATTACATAAAAGACGTTTCACTCAACCCGGGACCATCCATAGCTAAATCTTGGAAATAATCCGGTACTTTTCTTCCTTTTAAAACGTCTACATAGAGTTTGGCCAAATATTGAGACAACATGAATCCATGTCCGCGCATACCTATAAACAACCCTTTTTCAGGATCTACAATATACCTGGGCTCTATGTAATAACCGCTCCAAAACGCCTGGAATCCTGCTTCTGACAACCGGGGGAACCAATCTATAAATACTTCAGACACAATATTCAGAAAATCTTCTGTATTGACTTTCACGTTTTTCCCGGATTCTTGCATGTCAACCAAGGGAGAAGCACACCCTATGATGTGTCCCGTAAATGCCATTTGCTGGCCGTAAACGGCAGAAAACCCTTTGTAATTCCGTCTGTCTATAAGCATATCCAATGCCTTGCCGTCTTTGCCCAGCAGGGGTAGGCGCTTTGTGATAAAAGCTTGATGCCTGACCGGATATATCCCGGAAATAGATCCCAATTTTCTAGCAAATTCTTCTCCGTTATGTCCTAAAGCATTGATAAATATTGGCGTTTCAAAAAGCCTGTACTTGTTGGAATGGTCCAACACCAATACTCTATACGTGTCGCCTTGTTTTTCCACATCTACCACTCGCGTTTGTTCCAACACCTTTCCACCGGCTTCTGTACCCAAATAGCGAATCAAATCAATTGTTTTCCCGGGACTTGCTTGCCAGCAATTGTTTGTTATTTGTGCATGGCTGTAGATATTTAAATTGGGATTGAATGCCGGCGATATGGTACGTCTGAAATCTTTGGCTTCCACCATTACAGCATCCGACCAGGCCATAGCAGCTTCCAATGAGGTATACGTAGCCTCATCGTGGATGAAGTTGACATACCTGGACAATTGAAAATCAATATTCCCTTTCTTATCCAGTTCCTTAAAAATTTCTAAGTTTTGTTGAGAGATATCAGCCAAAGCCGGCACGCTGAAGGCCGGTCTTCCTCCGGCAATATTTCTCCAAGAAGCTCCTCGGTCATAGTTGACCAAAAGGGGATGAAGGCCTTCTTCTGCCAGATAACGGAACAAAGCACTACCTGCAATACCACCACCCGCTATAAAAGCCTGCACTCTTTCCGCATCTTTCTTTGCGTTTATTCCGGAAGGCAATACCATTTCCTGCTGTACTCCGGAAGGATACAATTCTCCCATCTGCACCAAGTTGGCCATGGGCCCTCGGGGTGTAAGGTCCGAGATAAGCTGAATACCATGACTTCTGAGCGTCTGTACTGCACGAGGCAGACAGCGAGAACCTCGGCAAGCTCCCATACCCATTCGGGAAATGTGCTTCAACTCATCGGCGGTGATGGAGGTCCGGTCTCCAATCAACTTAAGCAAATCTTCCAATGTTAAGTCTTCGCAATGGCAAATGTACGTCTTGCCCTCCTCCCTTTCCGGAACAGGTTTCATTTCCAAGGGATGGGGATACTCTTCTTTTACAATAAACCCTCTCAATTCCAAGATGTCTTCCGGAAGCGGTTCGTGAACCACCACACGCGCCACGTTTGTTTTATTTGGACGAGTCAACAGCTTATCCAAAATCCCCTCTGCTTTAATTTTCCCCTGATTGTCTATGAGATACACTTCAGCCCCTTCTGCAACTTCATATTCTACCGGAAGGAACAATCTTTTACGATTCAAATCAAATCCAAAAATAGCCAAACCGGGACACTGACTTACGCAACGCATACAACCAATGCACAAATCATAGTCCACAACAGGTACTGTAGAAGTGGAGCTTTTCGTAATGGCTCCGTAGGGACAAGCAAACGTACACGGGTTGCAGGCAAACCCATACAGACAATCAAACAACACAAAAGGTTTGGCTTTCATTCGTTCTTCCGAAGGCACAGCCGGTTTCTCAAGGATACGCACCGGATGTTGCTGAGAGTCAATATATTCCTTAGACACGGACAAATACTCCTCATAAGGAATTCTCAAACCCATTTGCTGCATAATTTCGTAAGCACATTGCTTTCCGCGGAGCACTGCAGATGTACCTTCTCCAATCCGAATGGCATCTCCCACTCCATGGCATTTGAAACCGTATACTTCCTGTCCTTTTTGCAACAACTGGTCATCAGGTATAAGTCCCGTACATATATTGATGGTATCAATCCCTTCCAATATTCTTTCTGTACCGGGTACTGCCTTAAAATTCTCACATTGAGCAATCACAGCTCCCGTAATTCCCGTATAATCTTCGTTGGGAATGGCCTCCAACAACACGTGGGATGTAATGATGGGAATACCCAGGCGCCTGACCCTGTTGGCCTGCACCGGAAATCCTCCTTCGTGCGGCATGCCTTCAATAATGGCTTTCACATGAGCACCGGCTTGCATGGCCTGATAAGACGTCAAATACCCTATGTTCCCCGCACCCACCGTAAGAACGTTCTTTCCCAGCAAAGTAAGTTCGCTATTCATCATTCTTTGAAACACAGCTGCCGTATAAACTCCGGGCACATCGTCGTTTGCAAAAGCCGGCATAAAAGGCACGGCTCCTGTAGCTACTACCAGATATTCCGCATCTACATAAAAAACCTCCTGTGTTTCAATGTTCTTTACTGCCAATCTTTTGTTGTCAAACACATCCCATATGGTACTGTTGAGAAGGATGCCGTCGTGATTGTCTCCTGCTAAACTGGAAGCAATCTCGAATCCGCGCATGCCTCCAAAGCGTTTCTCCTTTTCAAAAAAGAAAAACTGATGCGTCTGCATATTAAACTGACCTCCAATACGGTCGTTGTTGTCTATTACCAGATTGGGAATGCCTCTTTCATTCAATTCCTCACGAACAGCCAATCCCGCCGGACCTGCTCCAATGATGGCTACTACTGTTTTATACGCCTTTATGGCCCCTACAACAGGAACCGTTCCGCTTTCCGTAAGAAAACCTTCCGGAATCCTTCTTACCTCTTGTACCCCATCTACTTTTGTAATGCAAATTCTACGGACTTTTCCATCTACCAACATTTCACAAGCTCCGCATTTGCCAATACCGCACGATAGACTTCTGTTCCTTTGTTCCAGGCTGTGTTTATGAACCAACAATCCGGCCTGATGCAATGCGGCTGCTATGGTAAAACCTTTTTGACCAAAAACGGTTTGTCCTTCATAAGTAAAGGAAATAAGATCTTCATCCGGAATAGGAAGTATGGGATGTTTTCTAATTGATGACATGAGCTGTATGTTTGAAAAAACGAATCACAAACTTAAACTTTTTTTTATTGTTTTATACGTATTGTCTTCTTTTTACTTACAAAAAGGATTTCTTTCACATCAAATTTAACCTTTTAATAAGATAAGCTATGTGTAGAACGATTTTTAAGATGGCCGGGTTTCTATTACTCCTTGCCACATGGGCCTGCAACGGCCTTGTTGTTGTAAATGACCCCAATGGTCAATTGTTTGTGAAAGTAACAACAAGAACACCTTATGGCGTAAAGACCAAAAGTCTGGACGTGGATTCTTTCGTTTTCATTCTAACCACTGCAGAAGGTGATACCCTCTATAACAGTACGGTAGGGGAAGTTACGGGAGAACCATTCTCTTTAAGACAAGGAACGTATACCATTACCGTATGTAATGAATGGTTTACAGTACCTGCTTTTGAAAAACCCTTTTATTACAACCAAACACAAGTACATGTTGTTGCCGGGAGTGCTTGCAATGCCAATATAGTATGTACACAGCACAATGCCGGTGTCAGGGTTTTATTTACAGAAAATTACTTGAACTCCAATCCGGAAAGCCATATGATTATTACCGGCTCTGATGGAGAACTGTTGTTTGAAAAAACAACAGAACACCTTTGGGGCTATTACAATCCCGGCCCCGTCATTCTCATGTTGTACAAAAACAACATCCAGTCCCGTTCTTTCGAAAGAACCATAGACGCCAACCATATGTATACTTTTTTAGTGGATGCACCGGATACATTGACACAATACGTAGAACCTGTATTTTCAATTACCACAGACACAACCAGGGTGTGGCATTACGGTATCTGGGATGATGAGCATTATGACAATAACGAGTTCCCGGACGGCTTGACAAAAGAAACGGCTTGCAGTATAACCCAAGCCCGTACCTTACCGGATAACACAGGAGACATATGGGTTTATGGATATATTGTAGGATGTTACCTATCAAACAGAACTTTTGCTCCCGGTGAAACTTCCGTTGCCTCCAATCTGGCATTAGCGGACAACCCTGACGAACAAATAAAAGAAAACACGTATTCTATAGAATTGAAAAGCGGAACCTCTGTTAGAAACGCTTTAAACCTTATGGATAATCCCGAGAATCTGAACAAAAAAGTATGGTTGAAAGGAACTATCAACCACAGCTATATGGATATTCACGGATTAAAAAACGTAAAAGAATACTCTTGGTAAAACAACAAGAGGCAGTCCTAGAACCGGACCTGCCTCAATCGTTGAAACCTATAAACCTAAAACCACTTAATAGATGCAGGGGTATGTCAAAACGTTGCATACCCCTGTGTCTTTTTTCTGTTTTTTTTACAGTTTATTCTTTAGGCGGAATAGAGATCCAGAAAAACAAGGGAGTGTATCCGGGAATGCCTCCTCCCAAATACGTACCACCAATAGATTCCGGCTTGCCTTCTTCTTTGTATCCGTAGTCGGAATGGAAAAAACAAATGGCTTGTTCTCCATATTTCATATCCGTTACACATTTTATGAACCCTTTGATAGCAGAGCCTTCTTCTTCTTTATCTTTTTTATCATCATCTTCTTCTGTAGGAACTACTACTTGAAAAAGTTCATAATGTTTTTGGTCGTTATGTATTCTATATTTAAGAGCTGTATCGGCTACGTTCGTGTCAAACACGTGGCCGTTTAAAAATTTACCAACGTAATATGTGCCTATGGAAGCGCCACGCTTGAGGGTATCTCCCGTCCCCGGAACAATTGTTACCTTATAAAACCCTTTTTCCAACGAATCTACTCCCGGGTAGTACTTATCCCTAAAAGACTCAAGCGTGTCTGTCTGGTACGTATCCATATTGTGAATTACCTTAACCAGTTCCAAATCATACACCATGGCCGATGTGTGTTCCGCAGTACCGCCTTCACTATAGGAAGACATCCAGTAAGGAAGCCAAATCCTTCGTATCTCTCCTTCTCGCATTACCAACAACATCTCTTCCAAGCCTCTTAAAATGGTTTGTGTTCCCATACGCCACAACAACGGAATATAGGCGTTGGCGTATCTGAACGTGCCCAGTTGCTTGGCAACATCCTCTTCTGTACTGGCTTTGATATCGTATTGTAAATCTCTTATGGTTTCTCTGACAAAGACTATGGCAGAGTCTGTGTTCATACCACCCGTACCTTTTTTAAGTACAGCATAATACAACCCCGATTCCGTTTTTTGCAACGTGTCCAAATGAATTACTTTCACGTGAGCTTCTAGCATTTTCCTGTGCGCTTCCTCCACATTCTCATCCGGCATACGAGCACAGGTAGAAAACACTACCGGCAAAGCTACAAGGAGAGCAATCCAAAAAATAAAGGTCTTTTTCATTGGGACAAAGATATTTGATTTTTTACAACCTTCACAACCCACACCTCAAATAATAAAGGAGACATGGCCGGTATCTGCCCGGCACTTGTATTGCCAAAGCCCAGATCTGCGTTAAAAATAAGGTACGAGTGTTCACCGGAAGCCATCCCCGGAAATCCGAATTCCAACCCTTTCAGGAACCGGCCGGAGCCAACAACGTCTGAACGTACGCGAGCCTGGTCTTCCGGCAATACCCTGTTGTGAGCGGCCGCCACACTATCTGAATTCGTATGAAACAAGGTGCCTTTTCCTCTTGAAAAGATGTGACCGGCATAATAAAAAAACAGCGTATCTCCTTTGGCTACCGTATCTCCGGCAAAAGACGGTTTTCCTTGTTCAAAAACAGCCCTTACGACTCCGTTTCTATAGAGTACCGTGTCGCAAGTTAAAGATTGCACATAACGGTCTATCTCTTCTTCCTGTTTGATAATCATCAGTTTCCTGTCTTCTTTTGCACATGAAGACAGGCTCATTAAAACAACTAACAACAGCAGGGGGAAAAATCTCATGCTTATTTTTTTATTCCTTTTCCGGCGTTTCAGTAGATACAATTATTGTGCCCAAAGCTTCTACCAAGCGCTCCTCTATGCGTTCCGGTATGTTTTCCATTTTTCCGGCAGAAGCGTTAAAATGGCCTCCTCCATTAAAAAAAGTCTTTGCTATTTCATTTACTGCTATCCCCCCTCTGGAACGCAAAGACACTTTTATATGATCTTCTCTTTGCAGGAAAAATGCCGACACCAGTATTCCTCCAATAGTCAATGGGAAATTCACAAAACCTTCTGCATCACCAATCCTATACCCATACTCTTCCAAAACATCTTGTGTAAGTACAATATATCCTGTCTTATATTCCGGCAAAATTTTTATGTTTTGAAGGGCATATCCCATCAACTGCAACCTGTTAATACTGAAATCACGGTACACCTTGGCCACTATTTTTTCCATATCGGCTTCGCTGGCTTTCAAAACAGAAGCTACTTCAAAGGTACTTGGAAACACACTGTTGGAAAACTGGTTTGTATCTGTTACAATGCCAGTAAGCAAAGCCGTAGCTTGTTCTCTTGACAAATTCACACGAGGACCCCAACAATCCAAAATCCTATATATCAGTTCTGCAGTAGAGCTTACCTTTGTAGAAGACAACACCAAGTCAAACTCTTGCTCTACCGGATCTATATGATGGTCAATCAAGATTTTAAAAGCGTTTGACTCCATCATAAGCGGTCCCATCATCTCCATCCTGGAAAAACTGCTCACATCTACTGCAATCAACAAATCTGCCTGTTCTACTGCCTCAACTACAGCTTCTTCTTGCCAAACGTAAACTAAAATCTTCTTATGAGGATCCAGAAAAGACAAAAAATCAGGATACGGAGTAGGACAAGCAAGCGTTACGTGATGCCCTCGTTTCTTTAAATACAACCCCAGACCTACTAAAGATCCAATGGCATCACCATCCGGGTTAATATGGGTAGCTATGACTATATTTTTGGGATGGGCAAGGTTTTCTACCCATTTTTCTATTAAACTCTCTGAAAAAAGACACTCCATACAAAAGATATTGATGCAAATATAATGGTTTTATTGCAAGCTTTATTTTTTTTCCTAATTTTGCAGGACTCCTCATTTGACTGTATTAATAATTCAATAATGAAAAAGATTTTTACCATTGTAGTGCTGCCCTTGATTATTCTTGTTCTGGGCTTCTTTATTATCAGAAGTCTGACAGCACCCATCAAGTTCCAAAAAGAACGCGAACACCGTCAGCATCTGGCCATTGATAGATTAAAAGACATCCGTGTGCTGCAAACTTCTTACAAAACAGAATACGGCGAATACACTGACAGTTTTGATACCCTGGAACAATTTTACAATGAAGGGTACATTACCATTATCAGACAAATTGGCTCGTTTGACGACTCCCTAGCCGTAGCCCAAGGCCGTGTATTCCGTGATAGTATGGAAATGGCTGTAAAAGATACGCTACTTAAACGTCCCGGTTTCAGCATAGATTCTCTCAGATGGGTTCCTTTGGTCGGAGAAGAATTTGAAATGAGAGCCGTCATAAAGAAAGTATCCGGTGTGGATGTCCCGCTGTTTGAAGCATGTACTCCTTTTGACATACTCCTAAAAGGACTGGAACGCCAATTAATTGTAAACCTGAACGAAGACCGCAACATTACCAACAGGTATCCCGGCTTGAAGGTGGGTAGCATAGATCAACCCAACAACAACGCGGGGAACTGGGAATAGAAACATGTCTGCGCACATCAAAATACCGCAGGCTCACCACAGATTGTCCATTCATATTGGTGTGAATGGACTTTCTTTTGTTGTGGAAGACACAGCAAACAACGATTGCCTTCTTTGTAGAAACCATTCGTATGCTTTTCCTGCCAACGATTACAACGAATGGGCCAAAGAAGTGGGGCACATCATCAAACAAGAAGAGATGTTGCAAAAGCGCTTTAGCCGTTGTAGCGTCATGATTGATACACACAAATACACACTCGTTCCCACATCGCTTTTCAAGCCCGAACAAGCCATAGAAGTGCTAAACCAATTGTTTGATGTAGCCTATTTGGACGAAGTCAATTATACTACCGTCCAACCGCTGGACGCTACTTTCATCTATGCGCTACCGGCTCCCGTCAATGCCATGGTGGCCAAGTATCAACACAAAGCCAAGTTTTACGTAAGCGTCATTCCACTACTTCGTTTTATTATGGAGCAAAAGGAATACTCACGTGCACTCATGCATTACACACCTACCCACGTCAACCTCATTCTCATGCAGGGTGAGCGACTGTTGCTCTGCAATGCATACGCTATAGACCGTTTCAAAACGGCTATGTACTTCTTGTTCTTTGCCCTCAAACAATGGCAATTGAATCCAAAGAGCCTAAGCCTGTACATTACCGGTCCGCTCAAGCCGCTGCACATGAAACAACTTTGCACGTTCTTCTCTTCCGTCACCGTTGCTACTGCAGAAAACCACACACTGCCTACAGAATCTATGAACTTGCAATTTGGTGCACACTTTTTCCGGGTACATAGCCAATAACCAATCTCCACCTTCCTGTTTTGCCAGCTTCCTTATTTTACCAATCTCCCAGTTTTTCGGTATTATACTACAACATAAAAATTTCTCACCATGCGCATTATCAGTGGGTTTTTAAAAGGACGCGCCATCACGCCTCCCAAAAATTTCCAGGCACATCCTACCACGGATTTTGCCAAGGAAGGCCTTTTCAATATCCTGGAAAATACCCTTGACCTGGAAACAACTGTCGTATTGGATTTGTTTTCCGGAAGCGGAAACATTGCTTTTGAATGCATTTCCAGAGGCTGCACGTCTGTACACTGTGTAGAAATGAATCCCATCCACACACGCTTTATAGACGCAACAGCCAAAGCATTAGGTATCTCCTCATACATACGGGTAGTACGCAACAACGTGTTTGATTTCTTAAAAATCTGTACCCAAAAATTTCATTTTGTATTTGCCGACCCACCATACGACCTACCGGGTCTGGAAGAACTGCCCATCAAGATTTTACAAGCAGATATTTTAGAAGAAAACGGATTGTTGGTGGTAGAACATCCCGGACAATATACATTTGACCACATTCCCGGTTTTGAAAAAACAAAAAAATACGGTCAAGTACATTTTAGTTTTTTTGCAGTTTCAAAAACATTACCTACATTTGCACTCCCAAACAAATAAGGTCCGGTAGTTCAGTTTGGTTAGAATACGTGCCTGTCACGCACGGGGTCGCGGGTTCGAGTCCCGTCCGGACCGCCCAGAAAAGAGCCAATCAGCTAATAAACAGCTAATTGGCTTTTTTCATTTCTCATTTTTGGCGGGAAAATGGCGAGATCCGCCGCTTTTGCGTAATCAACAACGACTGACGTATTCCATTGAAGTCCGCCGGTCCTTCCGAAGGATAGTGAGTAGCAGCTTTACTGCCGAGACTTTAACACACAGGTTTCCAGTAAATTGTATCAACACATCCCATTATGGGATTCGCTACCCTTAAGCAAGCCACGCATCTAATTGTGTCAAAATATCGTTGGCACTGCTTTCCTCAGAGGGTAATAAGTGGCGGTTTTCAGGTGCAGATATTAACGGGCTGTCTATCGGGCTATTGCAACACTACACCATTGCATTGCACTTACTACCCTCGGTCAAAAGAGCTGTTTTTCGCGGTTTTTCAGGGAGGGTAGTAAGTCCTCTCTTTCAAGCAAAGACGTTAAATCGCAGACATACAGCAGCTTACAACAATATGCCATTTCTTGGCACTTACTACCCTCGGTCAAAAGAGCTGTTTTTCACGTTTTTCAGGGAGGGTAGTAAGTAGCGGTTTTCCAGTAAAGATAGTAACAGACTATCTATCTGATAGTTGCACCACTACGCTATCACATGGCACTTATTACCCTCGGCAAAAAAAGATACAGCCGAAAACAGAGCTACTCCTCTACTATGCGTATCCGGGCAAATTTGAGCAACAAGGTTTTGACGCCTCCCGAGGCAAAGTCGATGACGGCTTTTGTGTTGGGCATGTCGCCTTCCATAGAAATGATGTGGCCTCGACCAAAGCGGTTGTGTTCAATGGTCATGCCCACCGCAAGGCTGCCGGGATCGGAAGGGACAAAGTCGTCACCGGCCGAGGGGGCAGACGAACGGGGTGAGCCGGATCGGGAGCGAGGCTGCATGTCGTACTGAGAGCCGAACCGAGTATCGGGCTGGGAGCCGGGCTGCGAGCCGAACCGGGAACCGGACTGCGAGCCGAACCGAGAGCCGGGCTGGGAGCCGAACCGAGAACCGGGCTGGGAGCCGGGCTGGGAGCCGAACCGAGAACCGGGCTGGGAGCCGGGCTGCGAGCCGAGCTGCGAGCCGGGCTGCGAGCCGAACCGGGAACCGGACTGCGAACCGCTTCCGGAGCTGCCGGAAGAACGACCGGAAGTCGCGCCAAAAAAAGAAGCGTCAGTCCTGCTGCCAGAGGAACGTGCGTCTGTCCTGCTGCCAGAGGAACGTGCGTCTGTTCTGCTGCCAGAGGAACGTGCGTCTGTTCTGCCGAAAGAACGAGCGGAAGTGCTGCTAAAAGACCGGGTGCCAAAGCCGCCGCTGTCAAGACTACCGCGGTCAAAGCTTCCCGAACTTGAGAAGCCGGCATCGTCCGGCAAGGATCGGGCTAGAAAAACGGGATTGATTTCTTGTAAGAAACGGCTGGGGCGGTTGTTTTCTATGTTTGCCCAGCGCATGCGTGTTTGGGAATAAGACAGTGTGAGTGTCTTTTTGGCGCGCGTCATGGCTACGTAAAACAGACGGCGTTCTTCTTCCAGTTCTTCTTCTATCGTGTTAGACGTCATTAGCAACGGAAAGAGTTTTTCTTCCATACCCGTAACGTAGACGTGAGAAAATTCCAGTCCTTTGGCCGAGTGGACCGTCATCAAGCTCACCTTTTCTTTATCGGGCGTATCATCCTCGTCTGCTTGCGTCAGTAATGTCACGTTGTTCAGGAAGCGTTCCAAGGTGGGCTTTCCTTCTCCCGGTTCGGGAGCCGCTACTTCTGTTTCCAGTTCTACGTCCTGGACGGCCTCTTCACAAAACGATTTCAAGCTGTTGAAGAGTTCTTCCACGTTGGCCAACCGAGACATGCCTTCAATGGATTTGTCTTCCTTCAGGTGCGCCAAATAGCCGGACATCCGGGCCAGTTCCATAGTCAATTCAAAAGCGTTTTTACCTTCTTCCTGCAGGCTGCGGACGGCTTCCAATATATCTGCAAAAGCCTTCATCCGTCCTGCAATGTTGCCTTTCAAACCGGCGGCTGCAAGGTCACCCTCTAAAATGTATCGTAAAGAGGACATCTCGGCAAAAGCAGCTGCCGTATTGAGTTTCTGTAAAGAAACGGTCCCAATGCCGCGTGCCGGTGTGCCCACGGCACGTATGAAAGCCTCTTGGTCATTAGGATTGACCACCAAACGCATGTATGCCAACAAAGTTTTCACCTCGGCTCGTTCGTAAAAAGAAAAGCCTCCATATACTTTGTAGGGAATGTTTCTGCGCCGGAGGGCTTCTTCAAACAAACGGGACTGGGCGTTGGTACGGTAGAAAATGGCAAATGCTCCAAAGCCATCGCTCGTTGCGTACTGCTTGTTTACAACGGAACCCACAACCATAAAGGCTTCTTCTTTGTCTGTATATGTCCGTATTAGTTCTATCTTTTCTCCCTGCGCAGCCTCTGAAAAACATTCTTTGCGCAAACGCCGCTTGTTGTGGCTGATCAAACTGTTGGCCGCTTTGACTACCGTTTGTGTAGAGCGGTAATTTTGTTCCAAGCGAAACTCGGCCGCCTCGGGGAAATCTTTGCTGAAATTGAGGATATTCTCTATGCGGGCGCCACGGAAGGCGTAAATGCTTTGTGAATCGTCCCCCACTACTGTCAAGTTGCGATGGACAAGCGCCAAATTTTTTATGATTTGGTATTGTACCAGATTTGTGTCCTGATACTCATCCACCAAAATGTACCGGAACCTGTCTCTATAACGTTCCAAAACTTCCGGATATTGCTGCAACAACTTATTGGTGTAGAGCAGCAAATCGTCAAAATCCATAGCTCCTGACAATTTACATCTTTTGGCATAGAGGTCGTATATATCAACCATTCGCGATTTCCGCATGGCTTGGTCTGCTTCCTGCACCCGAGGGTTGTTACGGTATCCTTCTGCCGTCAAGAAACTGTTTTTAGCCCTCGATATGCGAGAAACTGCCTCTCCGGGCGGATATGTTTTTTCATCCAATTGCAATTCTTTGATACACTTTTTGATGGCTGCCTTTGTGTCGGCTTTGTCATAAATGGTAAAATTTCTTGGGAAACCCAACACCTCTGCTTCTGTTCTTAAAATGCGCGAAAAAACAGAATGAAACGTACCCATCCATAAAAAACGCACCAAGTCCGGTTCCACCATAGCCGCCAACCGATCTTTCATCTCCTTTGCCGCCTTATTGGTAAAAGTGAGCGCCAAAATGGAAGAAGCCGGAATTCCATGCTGCAAAAGGTACGCAATCCTGCACGTCAAGACCTTTGTTTTGCCGCTTCCTGCGCCCGCAATGATGAGTGATGGACCTGTGATATTTTCAACTGCCTGTCTTTGAGCTTCGTTCAACTCCTCCAGAAAATTCTCCTTCATAGTGACAAATATAGGGAAAAAGCCGTTGAAAATTTTATCTTTGTATCTACAAAAAATCGTAAATGAGCAGCCATTTTACCTTAAGAAAAGGACTGAACATTCCGTTGAAAGGAGAAGCCCTGTTACGTATGGACCTCGAGGATACTTGTACGTCGTATGCCTTAAAACCGTCCGATTTTCCACACTTGGTACCCAAACTATTGGTACATGAGGGAGATACCGTATTGGCGGGCAGTCCTGTCTTTTGTAATAAAGCGTATCCGCACATGGTATTTACGTCTCCCGTAAGCGGTACGGTACAAGAAATAGTCCGTGGAGAAAAAAGAAAACTGACTGCCATCCGCATAGCTGCTGACGGAAAAAATCAGAAAGTTTTGTTCCCGGTAGATATTCCGGAAAACCTTTCACCGGAAAGAATAAAAGAGTTGCTATTGGAAAGCGGGTGCTGGCCTTTCATAACACGTCGTCCGTACGGTACCCTTGCCAGGCCTGAAGAACAACCTCTGCATATCTATATCAGTTGCTTTGATACGGCGCCACTGGCTCCCGATCTAGATTTTGCCTTTGCTGCAGAAGAAGAAGCACTGGCCATGGGCTTGCGTGTGATGGAAAGACTTTGTCCGGAAAACGTACACTTGGGGTTGTCGGGCAAGATGTCTGAGCACAGCGTATTTGAACGACTGAAAGGTAAGAAGCATTACTTTACCGGCCCCCATCCGGCAGGAAATCCCGGTGTGCAAATACATCGCGTATGTCCGGCAGGAAAAAACAGAATCATCTGGACATTGACTCCTCTGGGACTGGCAATTGTTGGCAAACTCTTTTTACACGGTTGGGTAGATACTGTACGTATGGTAGCCGTTACGGGGCCTGCGTTGGAAAAAACAGGATACATCCCATGCCTGGCTGGAACGCACATTGCTTCTCTGACCGGTTTCCCAAGAAAAAAGGATATAGAAATCCGTACCATCAGCGGCAATCCCCTTACGGGAGACAATATTGGAGAAGACGGGTTTTTGGGTTTTCACCACCAACACATTACCTTCCTGGAAGAAGGCAACAAAAGGGAATTGTTCGGTTGGGCTAGACCGCTGCGCTTGCATCGGTTCAGTACAGCCCGTACGTACTTGACTTTTGTAGCACCCCTGCTGGGGAAAACGGGGCGTTTTGCACTAGACACCAATACAAACGGAGACAAACGTGCTTTTGTGATGACGGCAGACTACAGAAAAGTATTGCCCATGGATATTCTGGTATCGCAGTTGCTCAAAACCATTTTGGCCGGCGATGTAGAGAAGATGGAACAATTGGGTATTTATGAAATACTTCCGGAAGATTTGGCTTTGTGCGAATTTATTTGTTCGTCAAAAATTGATATACAAGATATTGTACAACAAGGGATAGCCCTGATGATAAAGGAAATGCAATGAAGCTTCGCAACCTTATCCAATTTCCGGACAAGCTCATGCGTAAGATGGCGCCGGCCTTCCGCAAAGGGGGCCCGTTGTCTTTCTTGCATTCCACGTTTGAAGCCTTTGAAGCCTTTCTCCTTGTACCGGACAGGGTAACCGACAAAGGATCCCACATACGTGATGCCAACGACCTGAAGCGTGTCATGATTGTAGTAGTCATTGCATTGGTGCCAAGCCTGCTTTTTGGCATGTTCAATACGGGATGGCAATACTACACTGCTTTGGGAACGACAACAGCTCAAGTAGGATTTTTCCAAATTTTCTGGTACGGATTCCTAAAAGTACTCCCATTATTGGTCGTATCTTACGTAACGGGGCTGGGTATTGAATTTGCCATTGCACAAATACGAGGTCACCAAGTGAACGAAGGGTATTTGGTAACGGGCATGCTCATTCCGCTCATAGTACCTGTGACCATTCCTCTGTGGATGTTGGCTTTGGCCGTAGCTTTTTCTGTGTTGATTGGAAAAGAAATTTTTGGAGGGACCGGCATGAACATCTGGAATCCGGCTTTGTTGGCACGTGCCTTTTTGTTCTTTGCTTATCCCGGATATATGACCGGAGAAAGCATTTGGATAGACGGATCCAGCGGAGCCACTCCCCTAGCCCTGTTGACAGGAGGCACGGCTCCTTTAGAACATCTGAGTAGTCTGGCTGTTCCTCTGGAACAATTGACGGAACATGCATCCATCTGGACCCGCATGGCTTCTCACTTCCACATAGGAGTCGTTCCGGAGTTGCCGTCTTGGACAGATCTTTTTATAGGATTGGTTCCGGGATCTGTTGGGGAAACGTCTGTTATTTGTATTTTACTGGGAGCCGCCATTTTGATTTTTACGGGCGTAGCCAGCTGGAAAATTATGCTCTCCTGTGCAAGCGGAGCGTTCCTGATGTCGTTGGCCGGCGGTATACCGTTTCATTACCATTTGGTGATGGGAGGGTTTGCGTTCGGTTGCGTATTTATGGCTACAGACCCGGTTACAAGCGCTCAGACAGAAACGGGCAAATGGATTTTCGGTTTCCTCATTGGCGTAATGACTGTCATCGTTCGGTTGTTCAATCCGGGGTATCCGGAAGGCATGATGTTGGCCATATTGCTCATGAACACATTTGCGCCTTTGATTGACCATATAGTTGTAGCCGTTCATGTTAAACGTAGAATGAAAAGGATTGCCGCACATGGATAAGAAAAAAAGAAACGGAGACTTGTACACGTTCTTATATGCCGCCATTATGGTTACCATAACGGCAGCTTTGCTGGCTTTTGTGTCGCAAATCCTGAAACCTCGGCAAGAAGCCAACAAGCAGGTAGAAATGCAGCAGAGCATTTTACGTGCCGTTCATCTGGCAGACCGATCGTATGAACAATACATAAAAGATACGGTTGTGGGAGTGCAACGGCTGCCTTTGTACATCTGCACTTTGGATGACGGCAGCCGCAAATTCATAATTCCGCTCAGCGGCAAAGGCCTTTGGGGCCCTTTGTGGGGGTATTTGGCACTCGACGACAACGGACAAACCATTTACGGAGTCGATTTTGACCACGAAGCCGAGACGCCCGGGCTGGGTGCAGAAGTGTCTCGGGCAGAGTTCAGTGCTCCTTTCCGCGGAAAATCGCTTTACCGGGACAGCACTTTTGTGTCCATCAGCGTGTTGCAACCGGGCAAAGGCGGTGCCAGAACGATCAACCAAGTAGACGGTATTTCCGGAGGTACGATTACAAGCCGAGGTATAGAAAACATGATTCGGGAAACGATAGAGTTGTATATAAAAGAAGCTTATGAACAAACGCACCTTCCTTGATCCGCTCTTCAGAAGCAGCCCCGTCCCCGTACTGGCCTTGGGGATTTGTTCGGCATTGGCCGTTACGGTTAAGCTGGAACCGGCTCTTGTCATGGCCTTGGCCGTAACGCTTGTTACCGGTTTTTCTGAATTGTTGTTATCGCTTATTCGTAACACCATCCCCAACCGCATACGTATTATTGTCCAATTGATGGTAGTAGCCACATTGGTCATTTTGGTAGACCAAGTGCTGAAGGCCTTTGCTTGGGAAATCAGCAAACAACTTTCCGTCTTTGTGGGACTCATCATCACCAACTGCATCATCATGGGTCGCATTGAAGCTTTTGCCTTGAACAACAAACCGTTACCGGCTTTTATGGACGGCATAGCCAACGGGTTGGGTTATGGAATTGTATTGGTAGTGGTAGCCGTTGTCAGGGAATTGCTGGGCTCGGGTACGCTTATGGGATACAGGATTGTTCCGGAACATTGGTATGTATCACAAGGCGGATTTTACGAAAACAACGGACTCTTTATTCTTCCCCCTATGGCTTTGATCCTGGTAGGATTGTTGGTATGGATTTATAACGCAAAACAAGCAAAGAGCGTATGGTAACAGTAGTGGACATATTTATAAAGAGCATCTTTACGGAAAATTTGATTTTTGCCTATTTCTTAGGGATGTGTTCTTACCTGGCCGTTTCTAAAACGGTCAAAACTGCTACGGGACTGGGCATAGCCGTACTCTTTGTCTTACTCATCACCGTTCCTGTCAATTATTTGTTACACAAATACGTATTGGCACCCGGTGCTCTGGAGCATATAAAGCCTGAATGGGCAACGGTGGACCTCAGTTTCTTAAGTTTTATTTTGTTCATTGCCGTCATAGCTGCCATCGTACAACTGGTAGAAATGATTATTGAGAAGTACTCCCCGGCCCTATATAACAATTTAGGTATTTTTCTGCCTCTGATTGCTGTCAACTGTGCTATATTGGGTGCTTCACTGTTTATGCAAGAACGGGATTACAGCAGCATATCGCACGTATTTGCCTATGCACTGGGATCCGGTCTGGGATGGCTGTTGGCTATCGTTTCCATTGCCGCCATTAGAGAAAAATTAAGTTACTCCAATATTCCGGCTCCCATGCGGGGACTGGGCATATCGTTTATCATTACCGGCCTTATGGGTATTGCATTTATGAGTTTTATGGGAATTGCCTTGTAATATGTCGCTGTTTTCGTTTTTGCTTCTGTCTGTTTCCGTGATATTGGGAGTTACTTTAATCCTAGTAGCTTTGCTGCTGTATGCCAGACGCAAACTGTTACCGCAAGGACGAGTAACAGTCACCATCAACGGAGAAAAATCCATATCTGTAGAACCGGGAGATTCTTTGTTGACTACATTGGCTGAACAAGGCATTTACCTGCCTTCTGCCTGTGGCGGAACGGGAACGTGCGGGTTGTGCAAGTGTCGTATCCTTTCAGGAGGCGGTTCTATTCAATCAACGGAAACGGTCTTTTTCACCCGTCGGGAACAACAGAACCAATGGCGCCTGGCGTGCCGAGTAAAAATAAAAGAAGACATGGAGGTGCAGATACCTGCCGAGGTATTGGGCATCAAAAAATGGGAGTGCGAAGTCATCAGCAACCACAACTTGACGTCGTTGATTAAAGAATTGGTTATTAAGCTGCCGGAAGGGGAAACGTTGGATTTTCAACCGGGTGGCTACGTACAAATTGACGTTCCTCCCGTTTCCATTGACTTTGCTAAAGACATCCGTATTGACACGCCTTTTATGGACAGCTGGAAATCGTTCGGCTTTGAAGGCTTGAAAATGGTCAACAAAGAATACGGATTTCGAGCATATTCCATGGCCAACCATCCGGCCGAAGGAAACGTGATTGTACTAAACATACGCATATCTCCTCCTCCTTGGGACCGCTCCCGCGGTACGTATATGAAAGTCAACCCCGGCGTTTGTTCCTCTTATGTGTTTTCCTTAAAACCGGGGGATACGATAAAAGTATCGGGACCTTACGGAGACTTCTTCTTAAAAGATACTCCTAATGAAAAAATATTCATAGGTGGAGGAGCCGGCATGGCTCCCATGCGTTCGCACATCTTCCATCTGTTCAAAACGCTGAAAACAGATACCAAAGTATCTTTCTGGTACGGAGCCCGGTCTAGAAAAGAAGTTTTCTACGAAGAAGAATTCCGAGCCATAGAAAAGGTCTTTCCCAATTTTTCTTTCCACATAGCCTTATCAGATCCACAACAGGACGACAACTGGCAAGGGCATACGGGCTTTATCCACAAAGTACTTTTAGACAATTATTTGCAACACCATCCGGAACCGGAAGAAGCTGAATACTACCTTTGCGGACCGCCTCTGATGACCTCGGCCGTTACCCAGATGTTGGATAACCTAGGTGTTCCGGAAGACCATATCTTGTTCGATGATTTTGGCGGATAACTTGTTTTTAATCTAAAAGGGCACGACGAATAAGTTGTGCTACAGAAGCATAGCACTGGTCCAATCTCTCTTCCAATTTGTTTCGCGGCACCCACTCTACTTTTTCTATTCCCTCTTCCGCTTGCGGTGTTAAAGAAGAACAGCCCGTCATACGGTACCAGGCGGTCATTTTAAGTACGTTATCTCCCAGGTAGTTGTAACAGTGGTATGTTTTGTCACACGTATCGTTCAGCAATTGCAACGGTTCGGTTCCCGTTTCTTCCGCAACTTCTCTTAGAGCTGTTTCTTTCAAAGATTCACCGTCTTCCTGCTTTCCCTTAGGCAGGTCCCATTTTCCATACCTGTAAATCATCAACAAGTCTCCTTGGGGATTTGTAACAACCCCTCCTGCCGCCGTTATCACGTGAAAACTATTGCACAGTTGCGTAAAAGAATCTCCCGGATTGTCTACGGGAATGACCAAATGTTGCCAGTTGCTGTGGCATTGAAAGCTGACAATCAAATCTTCCCAAGATCTAAAAGCATCCAGTGCTTCTACAACTACATCCCGTCGGGTACAGGGTTGGCCGTTGTGTCTACAAAGTTCAAGGCGTCTATTATTGAAGAAAATACTGTACATTTGTACAAAGATATGTCATTATTATGGAATCTGTAGAAAAAAAGGTTGCACAAAAATTATTGGAAATAGAAGCCGTGCAGCTCAGCATTGAAAAACCCTTTGAGTGGGTATCGGGGTGGAAATCGCCCATTTACTGTGATAACAGAAAAATTCTATCTATTCCTCAAGTAAGAGGCTACATACGGAATGCCATGTGTGAATCTATTCTTCACAATTACCCTACTGTACAAGTGATAGCCGGGGTAGCTACAGGAGCCATTGCCATGGGGGCCCTTATTGCGGATAAACTGAACAAACCTTTCGTTTACGTTCGACCAAGAAGAAAAGAACACGGCACGGGGGCACGCATTGAAGGCACATTCCCTGATAAAGCCAACGTAGTAGTTGTGGAAGATTTGATTTCTACCGGTCATTCGGCTCTTTCTGCCGTAGACTGTTTAAAAATGTCTTACGCCAACGTACTTGGGGTTAGTGCCATCTTTTCATACAATTTTGATATTGCACGCAGAGCCTTTGAGAAAAGCAATTGCGAACTGCATACGCTTACAAACTATGAAAACCTCATAGAAGAAGCAGCTCTTAAAAATTTTATCAGTCCGGAGCAAATAGAAACCTTAAAAATCTGGCGCCTGACTCCTAATACTTGGGGACAATAACATATGTCAAACACACGCGTTTCAGGAGATCCCTGTTTTATCAACAAACCGGCTCCTTTCGTATTTGAACTTTTCAGCGATTTTTCACGTCTGGCAGAGCAATTGCCGGAAGAACACAAAGACAAAGTAACCATTACGGAAGACACCTTGCTTGCAGAAGCCCAAGGCATGCAGCTGGGCGTAAAAGTAATAGAGAGACAAGCTCCGTCGCTCATAATCATGGAACAATACGGCAGCGTTCCTTTCTCGTTTCAAATACAGGTACACATCCGCCCCAAAGATGAAGGGTGCGAACTGCAATTGGATGTAGACGCCCAATTGAATATGATGATGAAAATGATGTTGGGTGGCAAAATGAAAGAGTTTGTAAACCAATTTACGTCTAAGCTGGCAGAAGGGCTAAACAAATAACCATACTGTAGGCAAAAATTATGAAGGCAGATTTTCTGCGTATGTTGGAATCGTGGCTTCCTTCAACAGAAGTCCATGATTTTATTGCATCGCTCCATGCCACACCTCCTGTTAGCATACGCCAACATGCTCTTAAAGCCAAAGAAGAGTTGTTTCCCAACAGCCGGCCTGTTCCTTGGTGTTCCCGAGGAAGGTATTTAAACAAACGACCTGTATTTACCTTGGATCCCAGATTCCATGCAGGGGCCTACTACGTACAGGAGGCCTCGGGTATGTCCGTAGGTATGTTGGAACCCTGCCTGGCAGCTATGGAGGCCCCTCGCGTCCTGGATGCTTGCGCAGCACCGGGAGGCAAAAGCACCTTGTTGCTAGACATCCTACCGCCTGAAGGCTTTTTGGTAAGCAACGAAACCATCCGCTCCCGCATTCCTGCACTCACAAACAACATAGCCCGTTGGGGCTACGGCAACGTAGCGGTTACCGCAAACGACCCCTCGGCATTTCGTAGCTTGGAAGGTTTTTTTGATGTCGTATTGGCAGATGTGCCTTGTTCAGGAGAAGGGCTTTTTAGGAAAGACAAGGCGGCAAGAGAAACGTGGTCTCCGGCCCTGGTAGATGTATGCGTTGGTCGACAAAAACGCATCTTAACAGAAGTATGGCCTTCCCTCAAGCAAGGAGGATTGCTCCTCTACACTACCTGTACCTTTAACACCCGAGAAAACGAAGAGCAAGTTTCTTGGATAGAAAACACCTTGGGAGCTCGGATTGTCCGGTCTCCGGAACGGTTCTTGCCTCATCGGATTCAAGGGGAAGGGTTTTTTATGGCTTTACTTGAAAAAACAAGCCCCTCGGGGAAAAAGCCTCTGTCCGGCCGGCTTGCCAATACAATACTCAAAAAGCAACCTCCCGTGGATTTTCCAATACCCTTACACGATTCCTATACATACTACGTAAAAGACAATTTGATAAAAGCCGCACCCTCTCATCTTCTAAAAGAGTGGGCAACTGTAGAAAAGCATTTGCATGTGGTTCATTCCGGAATAGCCGTTGCCCTACAAAAAGGAAAGGACCGGGTGCCTCATCCGGACCTGGCTCTTGCCATAGACTTAAAACACAATGCGTTTCCACGCCTTGAAGTCACACGTTCTCAGGCACTTGCTTTTTTGCGAAAAGAAAATATACCAAGTTCCCCGGATATGGAAAAAGGGTACGTACTCGTTATATACGATGGATATCCTTTGGGATTTATCAAAAACTTGGGAAACAGAACAAACAATTTGCTTCCTAAAGGCCGCAAAATTTTTATGAATCCGGTGATAACAGATACGGAGTAAAAAAAGTTTTCTCTTTAGCCGGAATCGATTGAAAAGAAAGGACCTCTATGCGGTATTCAAAACCGTCAGTCAAACCATAACGTATTGTTCTCGGAATCCGTCCGTCCCTTTCCAAGCATATTATTATGTATGTAAAAACAGACAGCGGATTTTGTGGCACAAGCAGCAACTCCCACAGCGGACTTCCTTCCGCTGCTTCCTTGAACGCCGAAGCAGGAGAAAGCCGGAATTGGTGGCGAAGTTGGTTAAAAAAAGCCGATGGATTTTCCAACATGTCGGCTGATTGCGTTTCGTACGGCAACGCTTCCCATTCATCAAAACCTTCATTATAAAGCCACCTCTCTACTCCGTTGCAATAGACATGAATTTCATCCATATGTATGGCAAAAGAACGTTCCTGTAAGATCATGGTACCCTCTACCGTATTGTTCCATGTAAACCGCATTTCCAGAGCCGGTGCTTTTTCTATGTGTTCCAAAAAAGTCTCCCATACCTGACTTGGGCTTTTCTGCTGTACTCCCGGAATGAGTATAGATAAACACGCTGTTATGAAGAGGACAATCATAACGTTTTTAAAAGGTCTTCCAAAAGTTCTGTACTTGATACCAACAATTCTCTGGGACTGCTTCCTTTAGGAGGTCCTACAATGCCGGCATCTTCCAATTGGTCCATGATTCTCCCCGCTCTATTGTAACCTAAGCGGAACCTACGTTGCAACAAAGAAGTAGATCCTTCTCCGTTTTGCACAATCAAACGGGCCGCTTCTTCAAACAAGTCGTCTCGTTGTTCCGTTCCGGAAAACAAGGGGTCTTTCTTTTCAGATTCTGCATATTCCGGCAACTCAAACGGACCGGCATATCCTTGCTGACTGGCAATAAATCCTACCATCCTGTCTACTTCCGGTGTGTCTATGAAGGCGCATTGCACACGCGTCAAATCCGTACCGGCAGAAAGCAACATATCCCCCCTTCCCACCAATTGGTTGGCTTCCGATACATCAATAATCGTTCTTGAATCTATTTTAGATGCCACACGGAAAGCAATCCTGGCCGGGAAATTGGCCTTGATGGTTCCCGTAATGATGTTTGTGGTCGGACGTTGTGTAGCAATAACCAAATGAATACCCGTAGCACGTCCCATCTGAGCCAAACGCGTGAGCGGACCTTCCACGTCGCGTCCTGCAGTCATAATCAAATCTGCAAATTCGTCAATGATGACTACAATAAAAGGCATGAAACGATGCCCTTTGGCAGGGTTCAACACCCGGTTTGTAAATTTTTTATTGTATTCTTTGATATTACGTACACCGGCCTTGTTATACAATTCCAAGCGGTCGTCCATTTCTATACAGAGGGAATTCAATGTATAGACTACCTTCTTCGTGTCAATGATTATAGGGCTTTCCGCATCGGGCAGTTGAGCCAAAAAGTGTTTGTCCAATTTGGAATACAAATTCAACTCTACCCTTTTGGGGTCTACCAACACCAATTTCAAATAAGCCGGATGCATTTTGTATAGCAAAGAAGCCAGGATGGCATTCAGCGCCACCGATTTACCCTGTCCCGTGGCTCCTGCTACCAACAAGTGCGGCAATTTGGCCAAATCCAACATCACAATTTCATTCGATATGCTCTTTCCTAATACTATAGGCAAGTCTTCTCGCGATTCTTTGAATTTCTTGGAATCCAAAACGCTTCTCATAGGAACGAGCGAAGGCTTATCGTTGGCCACTTCAATACCTACCATATTCGTTCCCGGAATGGGCGCAATCACACGCATTCCACGAGCCGCTAACGAAAGCATGATATCGTCTTCCAGTCTTGTAAATTGTGAAATCCTGATTCCCGGTGACAAAACAATCTTGTACAACGTTACAGTTGGTCCCGGAGTAGCTACAATTTTTTCTATTTGAATATCAAACGTTCTCAGGCATTCTACGATCTTTTGGTTGTTTCTCTCCAATTCCTCTTGCGACACATCGGTAATACGGTCCTCATACAATTCCAACAAATGCAAAGGCGGTTTTTTATACCGAGACAAATCTTGTTTGGGATTGTAAAAGAGCATTTTACCATCTACCGGCTCTTCTTCTACCGCTTCTACTTCAAACGCAGGCTCACTTTCTTTTTCCTTTTCCTTTTCCTTTTCCTTCTCTTTTTCTTTTCCCTGTGTCGGTTCTTCTTCCATATCTACTTGAAACACAGGACCGGGTTCCGGCACTATATCAGTATCTGGTATATCGGTAAGATCTATATCCTCAGAAAGACGTTTCTTTTTTCGTTTCCTGATATAAGACACAATAAAAGGCAATGGAAATGCTGTAAACACAAAGAAAAGCAGAAGCCCCGTCCCTACAGTTCCAAGCATCTCTATAAGCCATGTATTTACCCTGTATCCGTAGGTGCCACCCACTCCGGAACCAAAGAGAAATTCCAAAGAGGTAAAGCTAAAGATGTATCCCAGTGCAATGGATAAGATAATACAAGCAAAAGCCGTGATAAAAAACAAAGGGATGATTCTTACATGGCGGATTCTCAGTAAGAAAACAAACAATGCAATAAAGAAAAAAGGAATGATAAAGGCACTCAATCCAAACAAATCCCCTATAAACAACTGTGCCCACCGCAAACCTACAATACCTCCTTTGTTGGCAATCTGGATGTCCGGACTGGAATTGTACCCCAAACTGAGGGTACTTTGATCTGTACTCCAATGAAATAGAAAGGAGACAAAAGCAATGAGCAGATAAACCCCGACAGCCAACATAAGCCAGCTAGCCACTATTCTTATTATCTCTTTGCGGGGGAGTTTATTATCCATAGAACTCAATATTGGTAGACTACCTTTTCTTTTTTTTGCCCTTGTGCCACTGACCCTGTCTTTGGGGACGAGGTCCCATCATGTTTGGCTGCTTGAACTCACCTTGTATTTCAGACAGTTTAGCCCCTTCCGGTACAGACAAAGTGCCGTTAGACAGGGTGTAAATATCATTAAATATCGTTTTGTCTGCAACCGTATCTTTGTTCCATATCAGATACTGCTTGCGCATATAAGATGCCAACGCCATGGTCATTTGGTCGCGCTCCTCACCCGCCGGCTTGGAAGCTATAGCCATAACCATATTTTGTATGTTCCTCCCGTAATGCATCACTTTTACAGGCTCTCTTTCCGCATCTATTTTATGAGGCTTGCATGTGAAACTTTCTTTGCTAGGAAGCGGGAAGGGCGAATCTACATCCAACTCGTAATCGGCTATAATGTGTATGTGATCCCAAAGCTTATGGTAATAATCGTTCATTTCTCTCATATGTGGATTGAGTGCACTCATGGCGTTTACAATAGCCTTAACCTGCCTTGTTCTTGCTTCTTTATCTTCAATTTTCTTGGCCTCTTCTACCATGTCCTGAATATAACGCCCGTATTCAGGCAATATCAGTTTCTTTCTTTGTGTGTTATAATCCATGTACTAATATTTTTAACCTTCTAATATACAAAAAGAATCTCATGCAACAGCAACCAGCCTTGTCTTCCGTCCTCCAACTCTATACGAACCCATTCACCGGCTTCTTCCAAAACCCGAACCTTTGTTCCTTCATGCAAAACAAGGATGTCTTTGCCTTGTGCTCCCGGTGCTGATTTTACAGAACTTACGACAGATTTAATAATGGCTATATCTTCTCTTGTAGCTTCTTTCTTTGATTGAAGAGCAAAGATTCCCGATGTTACAGCAAGAAAAAAGACAACTACGGCCAATACAAAAGAAGCCTTTCGCAATCTGATAGAACCGGCGTAAACAAACAGCAAAACAAAAGTTAAGGACAAAGCCAGCAGGACCAATGAGAATACAGACCAAGTACCGGGTGGGAGTTTCTTGTAACTTTTACGAATCCACTGTGTTACAAAGAATTGCGGTATGGGTTCGATCCTGTCAATACATTGTTCCCTCACTATCGTAAGATTGTGCAATGCATCGGCATGATCCGGGTCCAATCGCAATGCTTTTTCGTAATACAAAATAGCATAAGCATACTGTTGCATCTTGTAATACGTATTTCCCATATTGTAATACAAATCGAACGACTCTGTACCTGATTGTTCTATTTCCAAGTATCCTTCCAATGCCCTTTCATACTGCGCTTCTGCATACAGAGCATTGGCGTTGTTCCACAAGCTGTCTACTGCAGAAGCTTTGGCAACAAAAGCACTGAAGGTCAACAAAATGAATAAAAACGCACTTTTTCTCATAGTCATCTTATTTCAAGACTTGTTCCATTTTGCTAATAACGGCAACAGCATCTTCAAAAATCCTTTCTTTTTCTGTTTGTCCCGGATCGGGAGCATAGCGGGCAAATTCACAAGAGGCTATTAGATCTGTATATTTTTTTATAAGCTCTTCATCTACCTGACGTTCCATCAACAGCGCCTCAATTTTTTCCCTGGAACTCTCTGCCTGTGATAAGGCCAATTTGTCTGCTATGTATCCCCACAATGCACGATTCAATTCCTCATAATACGCTGAAAACAATTGGCTCTTCATATGCGCTCCGGCCGTTTTCAAACGTGCCCTGGCTATTTTATTGGCTTTGCTGTTTCTTACCCGCACTACATCTTTTTTGCGCTCTTTTCTCTTCTTTAACCATGAGAAAAGGATACCGGCAATGGATAAAAGAGCTGCCAAAATAGTGTAATAATACACGCTGCCGGTAAAATATACTCCTTTCTTTTTCCATACAGGAGCTGTCGTTCGAATGTACCTGATGTCTTCGCCCAGGCTTTCTACTTTTCTTCTGTGAGTAGGTGCATATACCCCGGTATACATGTTTGATTCCGTACTTCTTGCTACCTCTAAAGCCATAGGTGTGCTACGCAATGTTTTGTATGTACCGGTGTGTATATCGTAATACGTAAAAACTACGGGATTTATGGTAAACGTTCCGTGGCTCCTTGGAATCACAGGGTATTCAAATGTTTTTGACCCTGTAAATGTACCGTCGGAACTTTTGTAGTCGTCTGTGATTTTAGGGTCATACACCTCGAAGTCCAAAGGAAATTGCACGGCCGGAGCCTCCAATAAATTGATATTTCCTTCTCCTGCAATAGTAACATACATAGATACCGCATCGTGCGTACGAACGGAATCTCTTCCCAAATATGTCTGCAAGGAATATTTTCCTACTGCTCCTTTAAATGAAGGAGGTGCTCCGGATGGTAAATCCCGAACAGATATTGTTACAGATGGCGATATTACTCGTTTGCGCACCGTCTGATAGGTGTCAAAAAAATCATCCAACAAAGATTGTCCTCTGCGAGCGCTACGTACTTGAATAACACATACTATCTCTGATGGATCAATGCGTATTTCTCCTGTTTGTTGCGGCAACAGCACATAACTCCTCAAAGTAGCCTTTTGATAAATCTCTCCTTTTACATTCTCTCGTTGCCATTCAATTTGCTGAGGAGAATATACTTCTTGACTCCAAAACCCGTTAAATTCCGGAAATTTGATGTCTTCAGCTCCTGCTACGTTTACCCGGGTATACAAAGTAAGAGTGGCCGTCAACGGTTCGCCCTTCACTACTCGTTTTTTGTTGACAGACAGACGTAAAAACACATCGTCGTCTGTAATTTCTGTAGTCGTTGCTTGCTCCTTGGTCCGCTCTTCGGCCGGTTTGTCTGCTCCTTGTATTACTTCTACAACGACAGGTCTTGTCTTATAAGTTACATTATCAGATACAACCGACGCTTCTCCTATCGTAAAGCTTCCCGGTTCATACGCTTCCAAGATATACGTATAACTAACGGAACGACTCTGAGTTCTGCGTCCGTTTATGTACTCCATCCTGTTCATGGTAGAGGTGGTAGGTCCGGCCAAAACATGGAAGTTTTGAATCTTTGGTGGAGTAAATGTTTCATGCGGCAAATCTATAGCAGTAAACACAAGACGAAAACGTTCTCCCATTGCAACTACTCCGGGAACTTCCACAGAGAACCTTCCTTGTGCACTTACCTGCACAAAACATAAAACACTTACTATTGCAATGATGACTTTCTTCATACCACGTGGTGTTTTACCAATTTTTATCTGAACGCACAGGAACGGCTGCTTTGGCTTTTTCCTTCTGAATCTTATCCTGCGTTTCTTTTTCTTTCTGCTGCATAGCTTCCAAAATTTGTTGTGCAGCCTGAGGAGTTATGGAAGGCTCCGGTTGCTCCCTGTCTTGGTCTTGGTCTTGGTCTTGATCTTGGTCTTGATCTTGGTCCTCATCCTCGTCCTGATCCCGGTTTTCGTCCTGGTCTTCGTTTTCTTGCTGGTTCTTTAACATTTTCTGAGCATAGGCAAGATTGGCTTTCGTTTCATAGTCCTCGGGTCTTTTGCGAAGTGCATCTTTATACGCCTCTATGCTTTTTGCATAATCTTCTTGACTCAACTGAAAATTGCCCATATTATGCCAAGCATCGGCTTTCTGCCCTACTGCTTGCAGCGAATCGGGCACTGTGTGCATAGCTTTTGCAGCCTGTTCATGTTGCCCCATTTGGTGCAAGACATTGGCCAAGTTGTATTTGGCTTTTAGTGAAGTCGTGTCTTTTGTAAATGCCTTTTGATAATCAATCAGGGCTTGTTCCATGTCTCCCTTTCTGAACGCCCTGTTTCCTGCCCGTATGTCTTTCTTGTCCGACTGAGCCGTTGCAACTATAGAAAAGCCGGTGAAAACAAGAAACAACACAAGGGTTTTTGTAAAGATATCAAAACTTTTAAACCGTCTTATCTTTCGTTCTCCAACCAACATGTCCAGCAAAAAGAAAAAGAGGGCTATTCCAAAAAAGTACATGTATTGTTCGTTAAAATCTTCAAAGACTACAGATTGAAACTCTTGTTCGTCCATTTTTCTGATTTCATCTATGATCCCCTGCAAACCAAAGTCTGAATTTCCAGCTCTTACGTATACCCCTCCACCTGCTTCCGCTACTTCCATGAGTGTTTTTTCGTCCAATTTGGTTACAACTATATCTCCGTCCTTGTCTTTAAGCAAAGAACCGTCCTCCATAGGTATGGGTTTGCCTTCCGCCGAACCAATGCCAATGCAATGAACTTGAACACCTTGTTCTGCCGCCTCTTGAGCCATAGGGACCGGATTGTCTTCGTGATCTTCTCCGTCAGATATGATAATCAATGCCCGGCTACCGGGAGTATCGGGACTGAAGCTGCGTATTCCTGTAAAGATAGCCTGTCCAATGGCTGTGCCTTGTTTGGGAACTGAATTTGTGCTTATGGAGTGTAAGAACATTTTGGCACTCACGTAATCTGTTGTCACAGGCAATTGCACAAAAGCATCTCCTGCAAAAATAATCAATCCTATCCTGTCACGTCCTAAATTATCAACCAAACGAGAGACAGCCAATTTCGCCCTTTCCAACCTGTTGGGAGAGTAATCCTCTGCCAACATGGAATTGGATACATCCAGGGCAATGATGATTTCTACTCCGGTACGTTTCAATTCTTTGACTCTTGCTCCTGTCTGTGGTCTAGACAATCCCAATACAAAAAAGAACAATCCCAAAGAAAACAAAACCATTTTCAACCAACCCCGTCTGCGCGACACATCAGGCATAAGAGGTTTCATCAGTTCGGGATCTCCAAACTTTTTTACCATCCGACTCCCATACCTTCTATACATTCCGTATACCAGAAACAGCAACGGAATGAAAGCTAGAATCCATAAATACTGTGCTTGAGCTATTTGTATCATATGCAATTAAGGTATTCTTCTTAAAACAATCCAACGTATCAAGAACTCCAAAGCCAATGCAAACAGAGCTATTAAAGCAAAACTCATAAACAGCTCTTTGTAAACCGGAAAGGAATCTACCTGCGTTTTGCTCTTTTCCAGCTTGTTGATTTGACTGTATATAGACATCAACTTGGTGTTGTCGGTAGCCCGGAAGTATTCCCCTCCTGTCATTTCCGCCATTTGCTTGAGCAACTCTTCATCAATTTCTACCAACATCTGTTGCAATTGCACACCATACGGTGTCATTACCGGAAAAGGAGCCATTCCGTGTGCACCCACACCAATAGTATAAACCCGAATTCCGTATGTTTTTGCTATTTCTGCCGCTGTCAAAGGAGTGACCTCTCCTCTGTTGTTCACACCGTCTGTCAACAAAACAACTACTCTGCTGACGGCATCCGAATCTTTAAGTCTTGCTATGGCCGTAGCCAAACCGTTACCAATGGCTGTTCCGTCCTCAATCAATCCTGTCTGCACTTCTTTTACCATATTGATGAGCGTAACACGGTCAGTTGTCAAAGGACACTGTGTATAAGATTCTCCTGCAAAAACCACAACGCCCATTCTATCTAAAGGTCTTTCTGCCACAAATTGGATAGCAATATCTTTAGCTGCTGAAATCCTATCCGGTTTGAAATCACGTGCCAACATGGAAGAAGACACATCAATCACAAGCATAATATCAATACCTTCTGTAGTGGTCGTTTGATAATCCCATGAAGAACGAGGACGAGCTATAGCTAGTATCAAGGCAGCTAAAGCTATCAATCTCAACACAAAAGGAACATGGTACAGCACTCTTTTCAGGGATTTTTCGTGGGACTTAAATGGCAAAAGTGTTGACACCCTAAGAGTTGGGGCATTTTTTCCTTTCCACTCTCTATATACATACCTGCCTGCTAAGAGGACAAGCAGGATCATTAAAAACAAAAGCCGTGGATATTCAAAAAACATAAGTCGTCAATGTTACAAAACGTATGGCACTATCCAAGGAATCAACGTTCTCATGGTCTTCAGGAACGTATTTTGCAAATTTTGCCAAATCTCCCTTCATAAGCATAGAAGAAAGGCTTTCTATGGCCTCTTCCGTCAACAAAGCATCTTCTCGGCTTTTTTCACGGAGTGAATCCAACATTTCTGTTGAAGTTTGCTCCATAGCCTGTATATCCCATCTTCCCTTCAAATACAGACGTATAGTATCTGTCAATAACGTATAATACGGTTTGGCTTTCTGCTTTTTCCACAATTCTTGCTCTTTGATGGCATGGAGTACCTTCAAAGCTGCCGTATGCGGTGGATCTTCCGGCTTTAAATCAGCAAAAACGGAACGGTTTGCTTTGCGTCGCTTTACCACATAAATAAGCAATACAACGACTGCCGCTACAAGAAAAACAACACCTACAATAGAGATGATTTCTTTCCATGTGATGGGATATCTCATTTGCGGTTTGATTCCATACGGTTCAAAAGACGCAGTATCTATGGGAATGGTGTTTACATATAAATCCGGACCTTTAAACCACAACGTATCTATCGTACCGTCTTGTTTTTTCAAGTACAAGGGCATATGAGGCAGCCGATAGGCTCCGCTGTCAAAAGACGTAATAAGCAACTTGACCTGTATGCCTTCCAAACGCTTTCTGTGCAAAAGTGAATCCAATTGTAACGACGACAACCCCTCTACACCCTGCATGATCTCAAAAGGCGGTTCCGGAAAAACAACTGTTTCAATCTCTCTTTCTTTCCACACATCCTTAGGCAACGTCATACTCCACCACACTTGATCTCCAATAAGTATGCTGTCTCTTTCCAATACAGATTTTAAGTCTATTTGCCCCATCAAAAAATAAGGACACAACAGAAAAGAGACGACAAGTCCCCATACCATATATTTTCTATTGAATAGTTGCATCATCACGCTCTGTTCTTAAAAAGACGTATCAAAGGTTGTACGTAGTCCTGATCTGTGGCAATCCTTGCATGATCTACTCCGTATTTATTGAGAAGCTCTTTGATACGCTCTTGTCCTTCTTGGTACCAACGAGCATACGAATCTCTTATTTTCCTTCTTGAAGTATCAATCCATTGCTCTCCACCCGTTTCTGCATCTGCCATCCGTACCAAACCAACATTTGGCAACTGCGTTTCTCTGAAATCAAAAACTTGAATGGCTGCCAAATCGTGTTTGTTTACCGCAATTTTCAAAGCTTCTTCAAAGCGTGGATAGTCCTCTTCATCCAAATCCATCAAGTCTGACAAAAGAAAAGCCGTACAACGTTTCTTAATGGCATTCGTTAAGAAGCGCAACGCCTCTGAAATATTCGTCTCTTTGCTTTCCGGTTCAAACTCCAACATTTCCTTAATAATATGGAGCAAATGAGTCCTTCCTTTTTTGGGAGGAATGAATTTTTCTACTTTATCACTAAAAAACAAAGCCCCTACCTTGTCGTTGTTAATGGACGCCGAAAAACTTAAAACAGCCGCTATTTCTGCCAGTTGCTCTTTCTTCATTTTTCCCCTTGTTCCAAACAAACGAGATCCACTCACGTCAATGAGCAAAACAACGGTCAACTCCCTTTCTTCCTCAAACACTTTGATATAAGGAGCGTTCATCCGGGCCGTAACGTTCCAGTCCATGCTTCGGACATCGTCTCCGTATCCGTACTCACGAACCTCGCTGAAAGCCATTCCTCGTCCTTTAAAGGCAGAATGGTATTCACCGGCAAAAATCTGACGTGAAAGACCACGTGTTTTAATTTCTATTTTTCGTACGTTCTTGAGTAAATCGTTGCTCATGAGTAGTTTTTAAGGAACTTCCACAGCGTTGATAATAGATGTAATGATGTCTTCACTCACTACGTTGTCTGCTTCTGCCTGGTACGTAAGTCCAATCCTATGGCGTAGTACTTCGTAAGCTACAGCTCGCACATCCTCCGGTATTACATAGCCCCTGCGGCGGATAAATGCATATGCTTTGGAAGCAATGGCTAAGGAGATACTGGCTCTGGGTGAAGAACCGTAAGCAATCAAAGGCTGTAAGTTGGAGAGACGGTATTGTCCCGGTTCTCGGGTAGCAAAAACCAAATCTACAATATACCGTTCTATTTTCTCATCCATGTACACTTCCCGGACCACCTCTCTCGCTTTCCTGATATCAGCCGGTTTCAACACCTGTGCTGCTACAGGAAATTCTCCCGAATTGTTCATGCGTACGATCAATTTCTCTTCTTCTTTTTTGGGATAATCTACTATCACTTTCAACATAAACCGGTCTACCTGTGCCTCGGGCAAAGGATACGTACCTTCTTGCTCTATGGGGTTCTGTGTTGCCAATACCAAAAACGGTTCCGGTAAAGGAAATGTGTGTTCTCCAATGGTTACCTGCCTTTCCTGCATGGCTTCCAAAAGGGCTGATTGTACTTTAGCCGGCGATCGGTTGATTTCATCTGCCAAAATAAAATTAGCAAAAACAGGCCCTTTTTTCACTTGGAATTCTTCTGTACGTTGACTGTAAATCAATGTTCCAATGAGGTCTGCCGGCAGCAAATCCGGTGTAAACTGGATACGACTGAATTGCGCATCTATCACACTTGCCAAGGTTCTAATAGCCAAAGTTTTAGCTAAACCCGGAACCCCTTCTAACAAAATATGACCATTTGCCAAAAGGCCTATCAGCAAGCTTTCCACTAATTGCTTTTGCCCCACAATCACTTTACTCATTTCTAATGTCATGATGTCTACAAAAGCACTTTCCCGCTGAATCCGCTCGTTCAACTCTTTAATGTTTACGGTTTCCATATTATCAATTATATTTGTCAAAGATACATCGTTTATGCGTTATTTTATCCATTTGGCCTATAACGGAGGCAATTACCACGGTTGGCAAATACAAAAAAATGCACCCACTGTACAAGCTCGTATAGAAGAGGCACTCAGTTGTATTTTGGGGAACACCGTTTCTGTCATCGGCTGTGGCCGTACAGATGCTGGTGTTCACGCAAAAGATTTTCGAGCTCATTTTGATTGCTCGGAAAACCTCTTGGATTGTGAACAATTAACGTACAAATTTAATGCCATATTGCCAAAGGATATACACATATACAATATTTACCCCGTCCATGAAAACCAACATGCGCGTTTTGATGCAAAAGAAAGAACGTACAAGTATTTCATACGCACCGGCAAAGAACCTTTTTTACACCACGTATCGGCTGCTCCCGGAACATACGCCGCACAGCTCCCGGACATGGAACTCATGAATAAAGCTGCAGCACTCCTTATAGGAACCCATGATTTCACCGGCTTTACAAAGTTGCACTCCAATACTTCCAATCATATATGTACTGTAACAGAAGCTTTCTGGTCTATTGAAACTCCTGATTTTTCCGTAACACCCATGTGGGTTTTTCAGGTCTCTGCCAACAGGTTCTTACGAGATATGGTACGTTGTATGGTAGGAACGCTTTTAGAAATTGGAAAAAAGAAAAAACCTGTGGAATGGATTTTGCAGCTAATGACAGAAAAAAATCGTTCTTTTGCAGGACATTCCGTACCGGCTGAAGGTTTGTTTCTTTGGAAGGTTGCTTACGACAAATTTTAAACTGTAAACCAATATGTTGCACATTGTACTTCAAACAGAGGCTATTGTAAATGCCTCATCCTCTATTTCCTTGTTGTCTATGGCCGCTAAAGGCGGATGGCTCATGCTTGTTTTGCTTGCATTATCTGTCATAGCCGTTTATATTTTTGGAGAACGCCTGGTTGTTCTCAGAAAAGCTGCCAAAGTGGACCAAGATTTTATGAGCAATATCAAAGAATACATTTATGACGGGAAAGTGCAGTCTGCCGTTCATTTATGTGAGAGCAAAGACACCTTGACAGCACGCCTTATTGGAAAAGGGTTACAAAATATTGGACGCCCCTTGGCAGATATCAAATCGGCCATTGAAAACGTTGGAAGTATAGAGGTAGCACGCCTGGAGAAAGGGCTTCCTGTGTTGGCATCTATTGCGGGAGGAGCACCCATGGTTGGGTTTTTGGGAACAGTCATTGGCATGATCAAAGCTTTCTACAACATGTCTATGGCCGGAAACAATATAGATATTACCCTTTTATCGGAAGGCATCTATATTGCCATGGTCACGACCGTTGGTGGTTTGTTGATTGGTATTCCTGCTTACTTTGCATACAACTATTTGGCTTCTAAAATTGGTTCTATTGTCAACTCTATGGAAAAATCCACTTTGGACTTTCTAGACTTGTTGCAAGAACCTCTAAAGTAAATAGCTATGGCCATCAAAAGAAACACAAAGATTCAGGCCGGCTTTACCATGGCCTCCATGACAGATATCGTATTTCTGTTGTTGATTTTCTTTCTGGTAACCTCTACACTCATCAACCCCAACGCACTGAAGCTGTTGTTGCCAAAAAGCACAAACCAAATACCGGACAAAGGACAAGTAAGCATTTCTATCAAGCATTACCAGGAAGCCGGTACTTTTAGTTACCACATAGATGGAAACCGCACGGCTGTTCCATTTGATGAAATAGAGCCCAGATTACAGGAAATGCTTGAAGACACGCATGAGCCTACACTGTCTTTGTACGTAGATAAGTCCGTTCCCATGGAACAGGTGGTACAAGTTATGAATATTGCCAAACGAAACCTTTACAAAATAGTATTGGCTACATCTCCGGAATAGCCCAATATACAACCTATGTCTGACAAAAGAGGACATACAATCGGCCTGATAAGTACTGTAATACTTCATATAGTACTGGCTGTAGCTTTAGTCTATTCGGGAATGGGGTTGACGCTTCCCCAAGTTAAAGAAATGCCGGAAATTGAAGTAGAGCTGGCCGAGGAGCGACCTCCTATACCGGTAAGATTGTTGGCAGAGCAAGGAACGGCTCCCAGGTCTCCCAAGCCGGTACCCCATCAAGAACCTGAATTGGTACAACAAGCCGTAGTTCCCGAACCTATGGAAGGAGAGCAACGTACTCAAGAAAGCACACCGGGAGAAGAAGGCGATGTGGAAGTGGCAGATCCGGAACCTCCCAAAATAAGCGAAAGAGCTTTGTTCCGTAGCAGAGACGTAGATTCCCTTCCCGGTGAGCAAACAGGTACTACAACATTTCCTGAAAGGCAAGCCGGTCACGCCGCGGGAAACACAGCTGCAGGCAACCCTTTAGGAGAACCGACTGCTCAATTGGCGGGACGTACCGTAATAGGAAAATTGCCTTTGCCGGAATACGCTCAAAACGTATCGGGCAGAGTGGTCGTAAAAATATTGGTAGATACGTATGGTGTAGTCACCTCTGCCACTCCGGGAATGGAAGGAACTACAGTACAAAACAAAGTGCTGTGGGAGGCTGCAAAAAAAGCTGCCTTACAAGCAAAATTTAATATAAGCGGAACAGCCCCTCCTGTACAGGAAGGCAAAATCACATATGTCTTTACGTTGAGATAAATGCTTTACTATTCGTAACGTAACGCTTCTATAGGATCCAACTTGCTGGCACGAAGAGCCGGTAAATATCCCGATAAAATACTTACTACAAAACAAACTGTCACCCCCAACAGCATCCACAACCACGGAACAATAAAAGCCGTTTTCATACCAATAGATGTCAAGTTGCCGGCCAGTATACCCAGCACAATACCACCTAAGCCACCCAATTGTCCTATGACTATGGCTTCAAACAAAAATTGCTGCTTGATGACTTGCGAAGAAGCACCCATAGCTTTTCTTGTCCCTATCTCACGCGTCCTTTCATTGACAGAAACAAGCATGATGTTCATCAAACCTACTGCAGCTCCCAACAGTGTAATAAATCCTATAATAACTGCCACAATGGTGACAATTCTCATGGTTTCCATAGATCGCTCCAACATGTCTTCACTACGTTCTATTTGAAAATCTGTTTGATCTGTAGGCGAGAGCCGACGCACATTCCTAAAATAGATCTCTGCTTCTTCATATGCCTGTCGCGTGTTTTCCCCTATATTGGGTTGGATCTTGACTTGAAAATTCAAACTCTCTCCACCATAAGTACTACGGGCATTACCAATAGGAATAAAAATTTGTTTGTCTACTCCTCCTCCAAAAGCAGCTCCTTTAGAGCGCAAAATACCTATTACCTGATACCGCCTGCCGTCAACATTTAGAAATTCGCCTACGGGTTCTTTTTTACCGAACAAATGGAGCAGTCCGTCTCCTATGATGGCAACAAATCCTGATGAACTTGTTTCAAATTGTGAAAAATTTCTACCGCTTACAAAGTCTAGTGCATGCACAGGAAAATAGTCCGGATTGACTCCCATGACCGTAATTTCCGGATTTGTTTTCTCAGACCCGTAGCTTACTTCCAGCATAGCCCGTGCAGTTGTGTAAATAGCTATTTTTGAGGGAGTTGGATAATGCTCTGCAAATGCTGCAGCCTGTTTGTATGTGATATGTGGCTGGTTCCGTACACGTCTTCTTGATTCTGAAGATTCTCCCCTCAAAGATTTGGCTTTTATGGTAATAGTACTGGCTCCCATTTGATTAAAACTATCTGTCACAGATCCTTTTATTGCATCAATGGCTGTAAGAATCCCTACTAAAGCCATAATACCTATTGCAATCATCAAAATTGTGAGAATGGAACGCAACTTATTCGTCTTAACTGCTGTAAGAGAAACGTTTAAGTTCTCACGAAACAAAGGGAAAAATCTAAGAAAGGATGGACGCTTCATAATGCAATATTAAGAAATTTCACGTACATTTGTGGCCCATAAGATGTAAAAATGCAAACAAACAACGATTCCGGTGGTAAAGGGAACCAAGGGCGTCCCAAACGAAAACGCATAACAACCCAGTACCAAAAGGAAACAGGCCATAAACAAATCCGCCGGGATGGTGGAAGCGGCCCACAAAAACCTCATCGCGAAGGCCTTTATAGAGCAGACAGACCTCACCGTAAAGACAGCCACGCTCCTTTATCTAAGCAACCAAAAGTTCCGGGTGAAATCAGATTGAACAGATTTATTGCCAACTCCGGTATATGTTCTCGTAGAGAAGCAGATGTCTTCATAGAAACAGGACTGATTACCGTGAATGGAAAAACAGAAACAAGGCTTGGCGTGAAAGTGCACATATCGGATGATGTGCGTTTAAACGGACAGCGGATAAATCCGGAAGCTACAACGTACCTTGTAATGAATAAGCCCAAAGGATACGTTACTACTATGAAAGACAAGCATGCGGACAATACGGTCATGGATTTAATAGCCGGACAATGTACGCAACGAGTCTTTCCCGTAGGCAGACTTGATAAAAATTCCACAGGAGTATTGTTGTTTACAAACGACGGTGCACTCACAGAAAAGCTCACGCATCCCTCCTACAACAAGAAGAAGATTTACCAAGTACAGTTAGACAAAAGGCTAAAAAAATCCGATATGGAAAAATTGGTTCAAGGAGTCAAACTGGAAGACGGTCCCATGCACGTAGATGCGATATCGTATATAAACGATAGTGAGAAAGATGTTGGAGTGGAAATCCACTCGGGGAAAAACAGAATTGTCCGCCGGCTTTTTGAATCGCTAGGATACAAAGTCAAAAAGCTGGACAGAGTCTATTTTGCCGGTCTTACAAAGAAAGGGCTGGAACGTGGACAATGGCGTTACCTCACAAATGAAGAGATAAACAAACTGAAGTCGGGTTTCTATCAATGACACACAAAGCAGGATTTGTAAATATTATTGGAAATCCCAATGTGGGTAAATCTACATTGATGAATGCCCTGGTAGGTGAAAAATTATCCATCATCACGTCTAAAGCCCAAACTACGCGCCATCGTATCATGGGCATTGTGAACGGCCCCAATTACCAAATTGTATACTCAGATACCCCGGGAATCATTCGTCCTCACTATTTGCTCCAAAAAAACATGATGCAATTTGTAGATGCCGCTCTTGTTGATGCAGATATTATTCTGTACGTGACAGATGTGGTAGAAAAGATGCAAAAAAATCCATCTTATATTGAAAAATTGTCTATGATAGAGGTGCCTGTTTTGGTTGCCTTAAATAAAATTGACAAAAGCTCTGAAGACGAAGTACGAGAACTGATGTCTCAATGGCAGGCTTTGCTGCCGAAGGCCGGGATTTATCCCATAAGTGCTTTAGAAGGCTTCAACTTGGATTCTCTTCTACAACATGTTTTAGACCACCTGCCGCCCGCCCCGCCCTGGTTTGAAAAAGATCGGTTGACAGATAAAAGCCTTCGCTTTTTTGCCTCGGAAATCATACGTGAAAAAATCTTCCTCAATTATGCACAAGAAGTACCGTATTGTACAGAAGTAGAAATAGAGGATTTCAAAGAAACACCGGACAGGTATCACATCCAAGCCGTCATATATGTCATGCGCGATTCACAAAAAGGAATCCTTATAGGAAAAAAGGGTGCGGCTTTGAAAAAAACGGGAACCCAAGCTCGCTTGGATATGGAGGAATTCTTTCAGAAAAAAGTGTACTTGGAATTATTTGTCAAAGTACTCCCCAATTGGAGGGAGAGCCGATCCCGTCTGAGACAATTCGGTTACTAACTGTTCGTTCAAGACGTTAAGCGCTTTTTCCAACACATTATCGATTCTGCCCAAATACGGATAGAACCCTTTGTCTTCCAAAGAAGTGTTCCTGCCAACGTATGCTTTGATTTGTGTCATGATAATGTCTCCGCATTCCATCCATTGCAGCCTGTCAAAAGGTATACCTTGCCTTTGCACATAGGCTATAAACTCTTTTTCAGGTCCGTGCGTCTCAAAAAACCGCTCCAGTCCTTCAAATGCATCTATAGCTGAAAGTTGTTTTCTATTTCTGTCCGCAAAATCCATGCTAAACCGTATGGGTAAGTTTTGTCTTGTAACACGAACATACAAATCGTTTACTTTCGTTGTGTCTAATGGAACAAACACATCCGGGATAATCCCTCCTCCTCCGTAAAGTACCTTACCCGCTGCAGTTACATACTTGAGCGAATCGTTTTTAGGGATGGAATCTTCTTCCAACAATTCCCCATGCCGGTATCTTTCCAACAAGTCATAAGCATATTCTTTTGAGTTGCTACCGTAAGGTTTTTGAATAGACCTGCCTAAAGGAGTATAAAAACGCGCTACTGTAATTCTCAATCCGGAATTATCCGAAAAATATACAGGTTCCTGGACCAAGCCCTTCCCGTACGATCGCCTTCCTACTATGATTCCCCTGTCGTTATCTTGAAGAGCACCTGCCATAATTTCCGAGGAAGAGGCTGAAGCTTCATTGATCAACAATGCCAATGGCATGTTGTAGCAAAGACCTCTTTTTCTTGTGTGAAAATCTTGCCTTTTTCTATGAACTCCTTCTGTATATACAACCAATTTGTTTTCATCCAAAAATTCTCCGGCTATCCTCAACGCCTGATCCAAGTATCCTCCTGTATTGTCCCTAAGATCGAACACCAACTGTTTCATCCCAGCTTTCGTCAAATCTGCTAATGCTCCTAGAATTTCTGCGTAGCTTGTCATGGCAAAACGTGACAATTTGATATAGCCCGTGATTGAATCTACCATATAAGCCACATCTACACTATGCACAGGTATTTTGTCCCGTATTATTGAAAAGAGAATAAGGTCTTTTTCTCCAAACCGTTTGATTTTCACATCTACCTGTGTGCCCTTAGGACCTTTGAGCAGCTTGACAATAGAGTCTTGAGGAATCTTTACTCCGGCTACTGTTTTTTCTCCTATTTGTATAATCTTATCTCCTGCCTGAAGACCCATTTTCTCCGAAGGACCTCCCACTACCACATTGATTACAGTGGCTGTATCTTCCGGAACGTTAAAAACAATACCAATCCCTTCAATATTACCCCGCAATTCTTCGTCTGCAGAACGCAATTCTTCAGGAGGTAAATATATGGAATGGGGATCCAGCTCTTCCAAAATACCCGGAACTGTTTTTTCAATAAAAGCGGCTACATCTACCGAATCTACGTAATTGTGTTGAATCTGGTTCAAGATGAGTTCCAGTTTTGTCCACTCCTTGCCCAACTGTCCTTTTTGTTTATTTCTTTTTGTATATGCCCCCCATCGCAGAGCTACTGCAACAAGCAGAGCACACAAAACAACCAAAACGACTATACCGGTTTTCCTTATTCCTTGGCGATTGTCCATAACACTCTTAATACTTATCTACCTCTATACCGGCTCTTTTCAAAAGCTCTATACCGTCTTGCAGCCTGTAATCATCGCTATACACTACACGTACAATCCCCGATTGAATAATCAATTTAGCGCACTCTATGCATGGCGAAGCCGTAATATAAATAGTCGCACCTTCACTGCTGTTGTTACTACGGGCTACCTTTGTTATAGCATTTGCCTCGGCATGAAGAACATAAGGCTTTGTCCCCCCTTTTTCATCTTCACAGATGTTTTCAAAACCGCGCGGAGTGCCATTGTAACCGTCCGATATAATCATCCGGTCCTTCACCATAAGTGCACCTACTTTTCTTCTTTCACAATAGGAATTACGAGCCCAGATGCGCGCCATCTCAAGGTAATGGAGATCGAATTGTTTTTGTTTATCCATTATACAGAAAACGTTTGATGCTTCTTTTAGGAGTTTTTTCAAACTCTTCCGGAACAATTTTTATTTTGGAAATTTGAGAATATTTGGGCAATTCCAAATTGATTTGATCACGTAAAGATTCCATGGTAGCTTCCATAGCCGTATCAGGCAACCCATCAGCAGCTGCTTTCTCAAAGTCAGGGTAGACAAGTGCTACCAACAGCCCGTCTTCCATAATAACCAAACTTTCATTAACGTAAGACATGTTGTTTATGGAACTCTCTATTTCTTCCGGATAAATATTTTGACCGCTCGGTCCCAGAATCATGGTTTTAGAACGTCCTTTAATAAAGAGGTACCCGTTTTTGTCCATGGTACCCAAATCGCCCGTTTTAAACCATCCGTCTTCAGTGAAAGTCTGCTTTGTAGCCTCTGATTTTTTATAATACCCCAACATAACATTATCTCCCCTCAACTGAATATCACCGGGTATATTCTCAGGATCCGGTGAATCTATACGAATTTCCATCCTAGGAGCAGCTCTTCCACAAGAGAAAAGCGGCCTCTCATCCCAAGGCGCATACGTAACAATAGGACCGCATTCCGTTAACCCATAACCTATGGTGAAAGGCAAACGGATTTTGCAGAGGAAAGGCTCTACCTCGTGGTTTAAAGGAGCTCCACCCACAATGATTTCTATAAACTCTCCACCAAAAGCCTCTACCAATTCGTCATGAATTCGTTTTTTGATTTTTTGATCTATAAACGGCATCCTCAACATCACTTTAATGGAAGGTCGTTTGAGAAGCGGAAGAAGTTTTTGTTTGTAAATCTTCTCTATTATCATAGGAACGGCAATAATGACCTTTGGCTTCACATTTTGGAAAGCTTCTGCAATGACCTTGGGAGAAGGTACACGTGTGAGAAAGTGCACATGCGCTCCACTCGTCATTTCAAACAACAGTTCAAACATCAAACCGTACATATGTGCAGAGGGAAGCATAGAAACTATTTTTGCTCCGTTACTTACTTCCGGCAAGACTTCCCAAGCAAAATGGACATTGGATAACAAAGAACGATACGGTAGCATAACTCCTTTAGAAAATCCCGTTGTGCCGCTTGTGTAGTTAATCAAAGCCAATTCTTCCGGCTGGTCCTTGTAATAACTGACATCATCCGGCTTCATCCCCTCTCTATACAATGATATAAAAGCTTTGTTAAGACCTCTGCGGATGGCGGTGATTTCTTGGTCGGGAGTATATAAAATATCAAAATTGTTGAGCCCTACAATGGCCTCTAAGTTAGGCATTTCCGCCTCGTTTAAACTTTCCCAGACTTGTTCTCCCACAAAGAAAATGCGTGAGTCCGAATGGTTTACCAAGTGGTGGATGTTTCCCGGCTTGAATTCATGTAAGATAGGTACCACAACGGCACCGTAGGTGACAGTCGCCAAAAATGCAATAGCCCAGTGGGCCTGATTTCTTCCACATAATGCTACCTTATCTCCTTGCTTCAAACCGCATTTCTCAAATCCCATGTGAATGGTTCTGATACGTATGGCTACGTCTCTGTAATAAAAGGTGTCTCCTTTAAAATCTGTCAGAGCTTTGAAATCCCAATACTTTTTAAAACTTTTTTCAAAAAGCTCATTCAAGGACTTTGTTTTCAAAATGTTCTGATTCATAATTGTTGGTTTTAAATAATTCGTCATACGTTCCCTGTTCCACAATGCGGCCTTTATCAAATACTACTATCTTATCGGCATTTCTTATGGTAGAAAGCCTATGCGCTATAACAATAGTCGTACGGTTTTTCATGAGACCTGATAAAGCTTCTTGCACCAACGCTTCATTTTCCGGGTCCAAAGAACTGGTAGCCTCATCTAAAATCAAAAGGGAGGGGTTGCGTAACACCGCACGGGCTATAGCCAATCTTTGTCTTTGGCCTCCTGAAAGTTTATCTCCTCTATCGCCGATATTTGTATAGTACCCGTGTTCCATCTCTATAATAAAATTATGAGCATTAGCTGTTTTTGCAGCTTGTTCTATGTCTGCCTGTGGAACATTTTTCAATCCAAAGGTAATATTATTTGCAACAGTATCGTTAAATAAGATGGCTTCCTGCGTGACGACTCCTATTTGTTTTGCCAAATCTTTTCTTCTGTATTTTTGTATTTGGATACCGTCCAATAGAATTTCCCCCTCTTGTACACCATAAAACCCGGATAGCAAATCTGCCATTGTGGTTTTTCCGGCTCCGGAAGGTCCTATCCATGCAACAACCTGCCCTTTAGGTATTTTCAAATTTATGTTTTGCAATACATAGGGACCGGTTGGGTCGTATTTGAAAGATACATTTTTATACACAACAGATTCTTTGAATGTGTCTATAGGTACGGTTCCTTCCTTCTCTTGTTGATGTCCCGGTACATCTATCAATTGAAATATGCGGTCAGCAGATACCATGCCTTTGCGTACCAGCGCATACGCCTTTGAAATGGATTTGGCCGGTTCTAAAACACGCCAATAAAAACCTATATAGACTATGAAAGCAGGCCAGCCCATACCCAGTTTTCCTTGTACTTGCAACCATCCTCCATAAAAAAGGATTCCGGCTGCAATGGTTATTCCCAGAAACTCACTCAATGGAGAAGCCAGCTCCTGTTTGTTGAGTATTTTTTTTGTTTCTCTCCTATGGACTTCATTTACCCTGTCAAACCTGGCGTTTACATACCCTCGAGCGTTGAATGCCTTAATAATGCGGACACCATGTACGGCCTCTTCAAAATGGCTGAGCAACCTACCTAACAACCTTTGTGACACTTCAGCTCCCGAACGCAAAGCCCTTGTTATTCTTCCAATACAGAACACAGATATAGGTAAGGTCAACAAAGCTACAAGCGTAAGACGCGGGCTCATATAAAACAACACTGTGAGAAATCCCACAACCAATAACGGGTCTCTGAATAAAATGTGAAAAGTACCTACCACAGAATATTGTACTTCATTCAAATCGCTTGACGCAACTGATAATATATCTCCTTTTCTACGGCTGCTAAAATACCCGGGAGGCATCCGGGTAATTTCTGAAAAAACATGGTTTCTTAAGTTTCTAACCAAGTTTGTTTGTACATGTACTAAAATCCTCCGTGTCATATACAACATCAGATTAGACAGCAAAGAGGCCAAGATGAGACATACAGACACGTACAACAACGCCATCAAAATACCTTCGTCTAGTTTAATGCGTACTAAATAATACGTAAACAACTGCACAATATAGGTAAGTGAGAATGCACGTTCGGGAAAGACCGGTACAGCATCTAAAGTATGAGGTTCAAACAAAACTGTTAAAAGCGGAGCAATCAATGCGTAATTGGCTATACCAAACAATACTCCTAGCAGAGAAAGCAGTACATAGACAATTCCGTACGTTCCATACGGCTTGCCATAAGCCAATATCCGCAGAAAAGGTTTCATGAATCTTCAACTTCTTCAAAATCCACGTACTCTCCTACTTGTTTGCCAATAATCTTTTCCTTTGACGGCTTCTTATGCACCCTGTTTGTCGAGTTTTTATGCTTTTTAAACATCTTGTTTATTCGCATGGAAAGCAATATGGGAGCCAGGCGCATAATAAAATAAACAACCAGAAGCGAAAACAATATAATAAGAATGTTCATTTTTTCATTGCAATTGTAATGTTATAGGTTTCCCTTCAATAGTTGTGCCGTGCAGCTCATATTCTTCTACAATGTTCACTTCAACACGCGGATCAAGACAATCTTTGTAAGAAGCCACAGCACAAACCTGCCCCGTTACAGACAAAATCAACGTTTGGCTGTCTGTGTAAACAACCCAATACCCTTTTCTTCCCCCCGATACGTATTTAGGCTCTCCTGTAAGGAATCCGGGAAGCGTCAATGCTTCCCACTCCGCCAACGGCAAGCCTTGTTTGTTGTAACATCCCAACTTGTTGTCTTGATGAACTAACAAAAAGACATACTCCTTGTTTCTTTTCACATCAAATACATACGGTCCATACAAGATGCTTGTTGGATATACTCTTGGATAAGGATTTACGTTACGTCCCAAGCGATCAATCAGGTACATCCTGTTGCCTATGGCAAACAGCATCTGCAATTTGTTGTTTTTTAGAAAATCAATCTGCACTACTTTATCTTGCACAGGTCCTTCCATAGTTTTTTCCCACAACACTTTGCCTGTGTAATCTCTAAGAATGAGTCTGCATTCCGGCCAGGGAGATTGGAACAGTTCGTTCTCTTTACCGGTATAGTGATTTAACACCTTATAAGGAGGTTTCTCCTTAACCAAAGAGTCTTGTTTTGGTACAGATCGCAACCTCAGTTCACGACGCCGTGGTACAAGCGGAGACACTTCCAAAGAATCTCCATAAACAGCCATGTGTGCATACATCCTATCCTCCAAGGACGAAAATTGAAGAAATGCATATTGAGCATTATATTTTCTTACCGCATCCATATGCTTCACATACCTTTTATCCAAAAGCGGCAAAATAGGATCCGCACCGGAGGACAATTGCAAAAACAACGTCAAACCGGACGTGTTCATGACTCCTTTAAAAGTTTTTGTCTGTTGTATGGCATCTGATAGTGAATGTGAATTTCCTAATTGATTGCGTCGCAGAAGATCGGCAAGCAAGTCCTTATCCCCCATAAGAATGAAAGATCCTTGATAACAATAATGAGAGTCAGGACACAAGTCAAATACAGTTCCAAAAACTTCGGATAACACATTGGGAAGCGGGTTTTCCATCACTTTGTTTTCCTCTTGTATGTTTAATAATGCAAACTGAATTTTTGCTTGCTGTATGTATCTTGAGTGAATAATGGAAACCCAATGATAACTACCTCTAAAAGGAACGCACGCCAAGGATACTTCTGTAGGATACAACAAATCAAACCATTCTACCTTCTCTTTGTCGGGTCTTACTTTGTTGCTTTTCCTAAACTCTCTGTAGGTAGCCATAGATTGAACAAACAACGAAACATCAGATACTGCTATAGACAGTCCCGCCAATGTTGTTGCCGGAAGCACCTCTTGTGCCATCCATTTTTGCGGTTGCTGCTCCCGCATGATAGAGAAAAATTGTTCTCCTCCGGAATGTACCCAGGTGTATCCGTCTGCCTGCAATTGATTGTCAGAGATAAAACCGTCCAAAACAGTCCATTGTCCTGAAGTTCTCAGAAAGGCTGCATACTTCTGCATAGGCCTTCCTAAATAAGCAGCTACCAAAGCGGGCAATTTGTCATGAGGGATAAAAATACGGATAGGCTTGGAAACAGGAGTCTGTTCCACCAACTGTGCAAACGTTTTGTTTTCCATCACAGAACTCTTCCTGTCAATGTGCCTTAATGAAGATTCCAACACTACTTGTGACCCGGAAGCTACCAATAAACCGTCTGACAGAGAGACGTATACCACATCAACCTCTTCTTTATTGTGCAGACTAAATATGGTTTGCCCGTTGTAAGAACGTGTCTTGTAGGATATTCCTGCAACAGAAAGAAATTCTGCCCACCATCTTCCATCAAGCACCTCTGCTACAGACAAACAAAAAAGCAAATCCAACGTGTTTTTTTCAGAAGGATGCAAAGAGCAAAGCGCCTCTGCTTTCTGCATCATAGGATATTGCGTCCCAAAAAAAGACGCCAAATGGTTCCAAAAACTACGCAAGCCATTTCCCGGATCAAAGACATCTTGTAAGTATCCCCCCGGAACCAACACATCTGAAGTAAGTGTTTCAAGTCTGCTAAAGTGTTGTATCATAACAGCGTCCATTGGAACAGCCTTGTACGTATTGTTATGAACAACAGGATTGGAAGGAGTACGGAACAGCACTATAAAACCATACACTGCTGCACCCAACATCAATACAGATAGAAGTGTCAAAAATAAGACAGTACGTTTACGCATAAGTAACAAAGATAAAACTTCAGTTGGCAACCTCAACTAAAAACTTGATTCTGACAAGACGAATTTCTTCTTCCGAGTAATCTACCCCCAATTCATCTTGCGCTTCTTCAATGGAGTCTGAAGTAGCATCGTAACGGAAATAATCAAAAATGTCATCCAACTTGTCATCGTCAATACTTTGTCGCAGATAATAATCAATATTTAATCTTGTACCGGAATTGACTATAGCTTCTATTTCTCCAAGCAATTCCTCCATAGTCATCCCCTTGGCTTCTGCTATATCTTCAAAATCAAGTTTTCTGTCTACACTTTGAATAATATACAATTTGTTGGCAGACCTTTTTGGAGTGGATTTCACCACTATGTCTTCCGGTCTTATAATATCGTTCTCTTCAACATATTTTTTTATCAATTCCAAAAAAGGCGCTCCGTATTTATTTGCCTTTCCTTCTCCCACTCCTTGGCACTTTGTGAGTTCCTCTATAGTAATAGGATAAATAATGGACATGTCTTCCAGGCTGACATCTTGAAAAATCACATAAGGCGCCAACTGCAACTTATGAGCCCTTGATTTTCTTAGATCCTTCAACATGGCCAACAACGTTTCGTCTCCGCCTCCGCCGGATGCTTTAGGACCGTAGTCGCTGTCGTCGTCGTCTGCCTCCTCAATTTCTCTATCCTCATGCAACATCAATTTTTGAGGATTCTCAAGGAAATTTTTTCCTTGAGAAGTTACAGACAATATGCCATATTGCTCAATGTCTTTTTCCAAAAATTGCAACAATACTCCTTGATTGATGATGGCACTCCAAAAAGAAACAGATTTGTCTTTTCCCAACCCAAAAACTTCTAATTCATGGTGGTTGTATGACTTAATCATAGCATTGGATACTCCTGCAACAACAGAAGCTATATGCTCTGTATTAAATTGCTCCAACGACTCCAGCACAGCTTCCAACACCAGGCACATTTCTTCTTGGCCGTCAAACTGTTTTTTAGGATGCAGGCAATTATCACAATTGTGGCAGTTGTCTTGTTTGTATATTTCTCCAAAGTAGTTCAATAAGATTTTCCGACGGCAAACATTTGTTTCTGCATACGCTACTGTTTCCATCAATAGCAATTTGCTGATTTCTTGTTCTGCAATAGGTTTGCCTTGCTTGAACTTCTCCAATTTTAATATGTCTTTGTAGCTATAAAAAGCTATGCACTGTCCCTCTCCTCCGTCACGCCCGGCTCTTCCCGTTTCCTGATAATACCCTTCCAAAGACTTAGGAATGTCATAATGAATCACATAGCGGACATCCGGCTTGTCAATTCCCATACCAAAAGCGATTGTGGCAACAATCACATCTGCATCTTCCATCAAAAAAAGATCTTGATTTTTTGTGCGAGTGGCCGCATCCATTCCTGCATGGTACGGAAGTGCTCTTATATCGTTCACTTGTAACAACGTGGCAATTTCTTCTACTTTCTTACGACTCAAACAATATATGATTCCGCTTTTGCCTTTGTTTTGTTTTATAAATTTTATCAACTCCTTATTGATGCCCACTTTAGGTCTTATTTCATAATACAGGTTGGGTCTGTTGAAAGAAGTTTTGAATACCCTGGCTTTAGTCATAGCCAAGTTTTTCTGAATGTCTTGCTGCACTTTAGGTGTAGCTGTGGCCGTCAACGCTATGACAGGAGCTTTCCCAATGGTTGTAATTTGTTCTCTTATACGGCGGTATTCCGGTCTGAAATCATGACCCCATTCAGAAATGCAATGGGCCTCGTCTATGGCATAAAAAGAAATGTTCAGCCTTCTTAACAATTGAATGTTTTCAGCTTTTGTAAGTGATTCCGGTGCTACATAAAGCAACTTCGTTTTTCCGGTCAACAGGGCCTGCTTCACTTCTTCAAGTTGCGTTTTAGTCAGCGAAGAATTTAAGAAATGTGCAACACCTGTATTTCCTTCAGTAAACCCACGAATAGCATCCACCTGATTCTTCATAAGAGCAATCAAAGGAGAGATGACAATAGCCGTTCCCGGCATGAGTAGAGCCGGCAACTGGTAACATAAAGATTTTCCTCCTCCGGTGGGCATAAGTACAAAGGCATCACCACCTTGCATGACATGAGAAATAACCTCTTCTTGCTGACCTTTAAAAGAATCAAAACCAAAATGTCTTTTCAGCTGAAAATGTAATTCAGATGAAGTATGCATATTTTACTACCTTTGTCTACTAAGTTAGACGTTTGTTTTGTTCTTTCAAAATATAATGAACATCCCATGGGAAGACATACAAAAGACCGCTTTTGAAGTAATTGAAAAAGAACAACATGCTCTTGACACATTACGGAAGTCGATAGATGCTTCTTTCTACGAAGTGGTCAAATCTTTTTATACGTCTAAAGGCCGTATAGTCATAACGGGTATTGGGAAAAGCGCCTTGGTGGGACAAAAGATGGCTGCTACTTTTAATTCTACGGGCACTCCTGCGCTATTTATGCATGCTGCAGATGCGCTTCACGGTGACGTGGGCATGGTTGGTCCGGAAGACATCGTACTGTGTCTTTCAAAAAGTGGAGAAACAGAAGAGTTCAAAGTATTGGCGCCTTTGATAAAACAAGCAGGAAACCTTTTGATTGCCATGGTTGCCAACAAACATTCTTACTTGGCCCGATGTGCAGATTTTACATTGGTAACGGTCATACCCCATGAAGCCTGCTCCAACAACCTGATACCTACATCCAGTAGCACGGCTCAAATGGTCCTTGGAGACGTTCTGGCTATTTGTCTCCTTAAGTTACGCGGATTTACTCCGGAAGATTTTGCACGGTTTCATCCGGGCGGCACACTTGGAAAAAGGATGTACCTGAAAGTATCAGACATTATGAACCACCAATTGCGCCCTGTTGTTCATCCAAAATCGGGTGTAAAAGATACACTCATGATCATTTCTGAAAACAGACTGGGAGCCACTGCCGTATTGGATGAAAAAGACACATTGTGTGGCATCATAACAGACGGTGACGTGCGAAGGATGTTGGAAAAGAACAGCAATCCCTACGATCTTTCAGCAGCAGATATGATGACTCGTTCACCAAAAACCATTCTTTACGACAAGACTGCCATCCATGCTTACAACATTATGCAATCACACAAAATCACCCAACTGATAGTCCTTAAAGATAAAATATACGTGGGCATGGTGCATATTCACGATATCATAAGAGAAGGAATTGTATGAAAACGTTCGATCCCAATTTACCGGGAGTGGCAACAGGAGGTTATTTTGCCCTTCCTTTTACTAAAGAAGAAGCCCACACAGTTCTCCTTTCCGTACCCTGGGATGTGACTACATCGTATAGGCCGGGAACACATTTAGGACCCCAAGCCATTATAGACGCTTCTACCCAAGTAGATCTTTTCAACATACGCGTACCGCAAGCCTGGAATATTCCTATAGCCACAGAGCCGATTCATGAGGAACTACCCATACTCAACCGCAGTGCCAGAAAAATGGCAGAGCAAATCATTGCCGGTTGGGAAGAAGGAAAGGATCCGCGTGACAACGAACTCTCAGAAGTGTTGGAACAAGTCAATCAAGCGTGTTCGCGTATGAATCGTATTGTGTACCTACAAAGTTCAGCGCTGTTGCGTCAGGGAAAATTTGTAGGTTTGGTGGGAGGAGAACACTCCGTCCCATTAGGCTACCTGCAGGCTCTGGGAGAATATTATGACTCTTTTGGCATTCTACATATAGATGCCCATGCAGACCTTAGAGAAGCTTATGAAGGATTTACCTTTTCACACGCTTCCATCATGTACAATGTACTAAAAACCGTTCCTTCTGTTTCTGCAATTACGCAAGTGGCTGTTAGGGATTTTTGTCAAGAAGAACACGATCTCATACAAAACAGCGACCGCATTTCTTTCTTTTCAGATGAATCCTTACAAGAGGGCCTTTTTGAAGGTCTTACTTGGAGGGAACAATGCCATAGAATTATGGAAAGCCTCCCCGATCATGTATATATCAGTTTAGATATAGATGGACTCTCCCCCGATTTATGTCCCAATACAGGCACCCCGGTTCCCGGTGGACTTACTTTCCAACAAGTAGACTATCTGCTATACCTTTTAGCCGCTTCCAACCGCAAAATCATAGGCTTTGACCTATGTGAAGTAGCCCCGGGAGAAAACGATCCTTGGGATGCCATAGTTGGAGCCAGACTCTTGCATAAAATATGCTGCTATACATATGTGAATAACAAGAAATAAACCGTACATTTGTGGTTTGCAACTTTGTTATTCAACATCAATAATTATAATTTACAATGAGAACTTTAAAATTTTTGACCATGGCTCTTCTGAGTGGATTGTTGGTCCTATCCTGTGACAGCACATCTACAAAGAAAAGCAATGATTTCTCAAAAGGTGCCGTAGATTCCGTAAGCAAATATATTGGCTACTCTTTGGCTTCTATGGTAAAACAATCAGATTTTGGAGCATTGAACCATCGCGTTGTCATGAAAGCCTATAAAGAAATGATGGCACGTACAGAAGATCCTACCCAGGATGAAATGATGGAATGGAACAATGAAATCACTTCTTATATGCAAAAAAAGAGCATGATGGAAGGAGAACGCAACTTGGAAGAAGGTATGGCCTTTCTTGAAGAAAACAAAGACAGAGAAGGCGTTATCACCTTACCTAGCGGATTGCAATACAAAGTCATAAGAGAAGGTAGCGACGTACGGGCAAAAGAAACAGATACCGTTGAAGTACATTACGTAGGAACGCTTATTGACGGAACAGAATTTGATTCTTCTTATAGCCGTAACGAACCGGCCAAATTCCCCTTGAACCGCGTGATTCCGGCGTGGACAGAAGGTATGCAATTGGTAGGAGAAGGAGGCAAAATCATACTGTACGTTCCCTCAAATTTGGGTTATGGAGAAAACGGAGCGGGAGGAATCATTGGCCCCAACAGCACACTCATTTTCGAGGTGGAAGTAAACAAAATTTTCCCTGTAGTCGAATAACTACATTTCAGGATTGGACCTCAAAAGCGGATGATCTTTGGGCGTGGAAACGTCTCTCCAATACGTCATCTGACGTTTGGCATATCTGCGGGTATTTCTACGGATCAAATCAATGGCTTGTTCCAAAGAAATCTTTCCTTCAAAACAATCAAACAACTCTCTGTACCCCACCGTTTGGAGTGCAGGGAGTTTTTTATGCACGTGCAAAGAACGTGCTTCTTCCACCAAGCCTTCTTGCACCATGACATCTACCCTGCTGTTTATCCGCCTATAAAGTTCATCCCTTGGTTTTGTCATTACCAAATGCTCTATTTCAAAAGGTCTTTTTCGTGGCGTGTTGCTCAAAAAGGAATGGTACGGCTTTCCGGACAGTATACATACTTCCACGGCTCTCATTACTCTTCTCTTATTTGCCAAATCTATCTTTTCATACGTAACGGGATCCAATTCTTTCAGTCGCATACGCAATTCTTCCAATCCCACAGGATCTTCTGCTTGTAAAGCCAACTTCTTTCTTAAGGCTGCGTCAGGTGAAGGCAACGGATCAAATCCTCTAACAAAAGCATCTGCATACAACCCGGACCCTCCTGCCATCAAAAGGTACTCATAAGACGGAGCCAAACGCATGACCAACTCCCACGCTTCTCTCTCATAGTCACCTGCCGAATACGATTGATGAATGGTATGAGAGGCAACAAAATAATGTTTTATGGAAACCAAATACTCCTGTGAAGGACGAGCTACCCCAATATTCAATTCCTTATAAATCTGCCGGCTGTCACAATTGATTACCGGCGTTTTAAGCAACTTTGCAATAGCTAGTGCTTGTTCTGTTTTCCCTACTCCTGTGGGACCCGTCAACAAGATAATTTTTGTAGCCATTCCACTGTATTTAAACCATCTGCAAAATCTGTAAACAAAGGCCTTTGCGTAGACCCAAAAGGTACCTCGGCAGTACCGGCCACACATTGAATCACCTGCTGCCGCTGCTCAACAAAGTGCTGAGCCTGTGCAAAATTATCATACGTAAGGTAATGCAATACGCCCATGGGAGGCAACAAGTCTGCTTCTTCTTTCAAAACAAAAAAAGCTTTTAAAGCCGAGTCTGTCTCTTGACTCGACAGGCCTTCCATAGCCTGACAGGCCCGGGCATGCCTGAAGGCGTTGCTGTAGCCCTCATGTTGAGACAAAAACCTACCAAAACGTGTGCGTACTTTCTGGGCAAACGGTTCAAAATCAAATCCGGCCGGGACGAGCAACAAAGACACATTCCTGCAACCCAAACCAAAATACATAAAACAATCCTCTGCCAATCCTTCCAATTGAGCCGAGGTTTCTTCACCCTTTAACACGGCTACCGAACTTCTTCCCGTTCGCAACAGCAAAGGTGTTTTCGGAAAAGTGCGGTTATAGTGAGACTGCGCCAACGAACCGCCCGTAAACAAAACGGCTTGTGTGGTAGCATGTACATTGTTTACAAACCGTACATCTATACCGTTTAAAAGGGCATTGTCCAACAAAGACAACCGATCAAAGAAAGCAGGCAACAGCACATCGTCCTTGGAAGACAATTTGATTTCCACCGTTGCTTTTTTAGGATGTGCCGCTGCATACGCCAAGCAACATACCACATCGTGCCAACAGACCAAAGGAATGTTTCCAGCCGCTACTATAGATATGATTTGTGGAGCATCGGCTTGTATTTCCATTTGCAGACATTTACAAATCGTATCTTTCTCTTCAATCAAGCTTGTTTTTAAGGCATTCAACCTATGTTGTACAAAATAAGGAATAAACCAAGGGTTCTTCTCTTCTGCTTTCAATAAGGCCCCGGAAGGTATCTCGGAAAGTGCTTTGGAGGCTTGTTCTATAAATTTTCGTACAAATCCCATATTTTCATCTTCGCTGTTTTGCAAAGATACGTAAAAGACGTATTTTTGTATGATGTCCTCTGCTGTTCAGACATACAGAACCATAAAAAGTTCTTGTGAAGGCCGATACAAAGAAAAAGGAAGCCGTTTTCTTGCTTTTGGATTTCCTGTCGTCTCTGAAGAAGCCATACAAGAGATTCTGGGGACATATAAAAAAAAGTTCTTTGACGCACGGCACGTTTGTTATGCCTATCGTTTAGGCCCTGAAGGCAACATACAAAGAGCCAATGACGACGGAGAACCGTCATCTACAGCGGGAAAACCCATACTGGGACAATTGCTGTCCTTTGATCTTACAAACATCCTGCTTGTTGTTGTTCGGTATTTTGGAGGCGTCAAACTAGGTACGGGTGGCTTGGCACAAGCTTACAAGGCGGCAGCACGTGACGCATTGGAACAAGCCGACGTTGTTGAAGAAAGAGTAATGGAAACCATTACCCTTCAATTTACATATGAGCAAACAGATATAGTCATGCGGACTATCCAAAATACAGAGTCAGAAATTGTAGAGCAATCCTATACAGAAGGACCTCTCCCTTGTATACTGACAGTCCGCGTTCCCATAGCAGAAAAAGAAACACTTATACATCTTTTTAAAGTATGAGATCTTTAATTTCCATCAACGACTTCAACAAAGAAGAAATGTTGCAGGTATTGGACCTTGCAGCCGAATACGAAGCCAATCCCAACCGCCCCATCTTTAAAGACAAGTTGATTGCGCTTACATTTTTTGAACCTTCCACGCGTACGCGATTGAGTTTTGAAACAGCTGCTACAAGACTGGGTGCTCGCTTTGTGGGCTTTGCTTCCTTAAGCCATACAAGTATTGCCAAAGGGGAAAGTCTGAAAGACACCATAAAAATGGTATCTAATTATGCAGACATGATAGTCATCCGTCACCATTTGGATGGTACGGCACGTTATGCTTCTGAAATAGCCGGTTGTCCTGTAATCAACGCCGGAGATGGAGCCAACCAGCACCCTACACAAACGCTTTTGGATATGTATTCCATCCGAAAAACACAGAAAACCTTGGAGAATCTATCCATTACAATAGTGGGCGATCTAAAATACGGAAGAACCGTACATTCTCTCTTGCAAGCCATGAGTCACTTTAACCCAAAGTTTCATTTTGTGTCTTGTCCGGATTTGGAAATTCCGCAAGAGTACAAGAATTTCCTTGATGCCCGTAACATTCCGTATACCCAACACCACAAATTGGAAGGCCAAATACAAGACACAGACATCTTGTACATAACACGAGTACAACAAGAACGTTTCCAAGACCCCATGGAATACGAACGTGTGAAAAACCTCATGAGATTGGACGCATCCATGCTTACCAACACGCGTCCCAACTTACGCATTTTACACCCCCTACCGCGAGTCAATGAAATAGCCATTGACGTAGACGATCGTCCGGAAGCTTACTATTTTGAACAAGCTAAAAACGGTGTCTATACGCGTATGGGAATCATCACGTATCTAATGAACCAATAACGATTGCCATGATAGCCAAAAAACAATTATTAGTAAGCGCTATAAAAAACGGTACAGTCATTGATAGAATTCCGGCCGGTGAATTGTTTCATGTCATTGAGATTTTAGGATTGGCCAAAGGAAATTACCAAATGACCTTTGGTGCCAACTTGAAAAGCAAAGTTTTAGGTAGCAAATCTCTCATTAAAATTACAGACAAATTCTTTGAAGAAGACGATGTCAACCTGATAGCTCTTGTAGCACCGGACGCCGTCTTGAACATCATCAAGGAATACCAAGTAGTTGAAAAAAGAAAAGTGATTATTCCTTCTGAAATTCGAGGTCTTGTTCGTTGTCCGAATCCCAAGTGTATTACGAATCACGAACCGGTAAGAACTCGTTTCAATACCGTTGTCATGCTTGACGGATTGGTATTGAAATGCCATTATTGTGAGAAAGAAACCAATCAAAAAAACTTACAGATTATCAGTTCTAATTAGTTTTTAATTGTATATTTTTACTTTATATTTGTAATCCCATAAAAATCGTAACGAAAAATAGTATTTAACATGAAAAAAGTACACAACTTTAATGCTGGTCCCTGTGTTTTGCCACGGGAAGCCGTTCAAGCCGGTATAGAGGCTTTGAAAGATTTCAATAATTCCGGAATGTCGGTTGTAGAGGTTTCTCACCGCTCTAAAGACTGGGAAGCCGTCATGAACGAATGCCGCAATTTATGGAAAGAATTGCTTCAAGTACCCGATGATTACGAAGTGCTTTTCTTAGGAGGAGGAGCCAGTATGCAATTTTGCATGGTTCCCATGAACCTGATGAATAAAAAAGCCGCTTATCTGGAAACAGGAGCTTGGGCAAAAAAAGCTTTAAAAGAAGCCAAAGCATTTGGTGAGGTCATTACCGTTGCCTCATCTGCAGAAACCACTTTCAATTATATTCCAAAAGACTATACCATACCGGAAGATGCAGACTATTTCCATATTACAACAAACAACACCATTTACGGAACAGAAATTCATGAAGACATAGACAGCCCCGTGCCTTTAGTTGCAGACATGTCTTCCGATATCATGAGCCGTCCCGTAGATATTTCAAAATACGCCCTTATTTACGGAGGTGCACAGAAAAACGTTGGGCCGGCAGGTGTCACTTTTGTGATTGTTAAAAAAGACATGTTAGGCAAAGTAACACGCCACCTCCCCGCCATGTTGGATTACCGCACTCATGTTGACGGAGGCTCCATGTTCAATACTCCCCCGGTATTCCCCATTTATGTTATGACTCAAACACTCAAATGGTTGAAAAACTTAGGAGGATTGGAAGCCATTCAAAAATTCAACAAAGAAAAGGCTGCTCTACTGTACGCAGAAATTGATCGCAACCCTCTGTTCAAAGGAACTGCTGCCAAAGAAGATCGTTCTTTAATGAACGTATGTTTTGTCATGGCAGAAGGCTATGAATCGTTGGAAGGAGAGTTTATGGAATTTGCCAAAACGAAAGGAATGGTTGGTATTAAAGGACACCGCTCCGTAGGAGGATTCCGTGCCTCTATCTACAATGCATGTCCTATGGAAAGCGTTCAAGCGCTTGTTGATTGCATGCAGGAATTTGAAAAACTTCACAAATAAACAATTATGAAAGTACTGGTAGCTACAGAAAAACCTTTTGCCAAAACTGCCATAGACGGTATCCGTGATATCGTGACACAAGCAGGAATGACATTGGCTTTATTAGAAAATTATACAGAAAAAGAACAATTAATAGAAGCCGTCGCAGATGCAGACGCTTTGATAGTCCGCTCAGATTTGATAACACGTGAAGTGATTGAAGCTGCTAACAATCTGAAAATTGTAGTACGCGCAGGAGCCGGTTACGACAACCTGGACCTGGAAGCTTGTACTGAAAAACAGATTGTAGCCATGAACACTCCGGGACAAAATGCGAATGCAGTAGCCGAATTGGCTATTGGTATGATGATTTATATGGCCCGCAATCAATTCCAACCCGGTACAGGTACAGAGTTAAAGGGGAAAACGTTAGGTGTCCACGCCTATGGAGATATTGGACGTCTGGTGGCCGGGTTGGCTACGGGCCTGGGAATGAAGGTCTATGTATATCACCACAGATTTAAAGGCTCCGAATTGCAAACAGACACCATCAACGGAGTAGATACTGTAGAAGAACTTTACAAAGTGAGCGACTACTTGTCCTTGCACGTACCTGCAAGGCCGCAGTCTATAGGATCCATTGGAAAATCCTTATTGTCTTTGCTACCTAAAGGAGCCTGCGTCATCAACACCTCTAGAAAAGAGATTATGAACGAACAGGAACTGGAAGAGATATTGGCTGAAAGAGAAGACCTTAAATTTGCATCCGACGTGGCCCCCAACAACCAAGCCGTATTGAAAGAAAAGTTTGGCAACCGCGTGTACGCCACACCTAAGAAAATGGGAGCTCAAACAAAAGAAGCCAACGTCAATGCCGGTTATGCCGCGGCACGTCAAATTGTTGCCTTTTTGAAAGAAGGCGACCGTACTTTTCAATTGAACAAATAAAATTATGGTTAAAATCAAGCCTTTTGCAGCCCTTCGTCCACCAAAAAAATTTGTAAAAGAAGTAGCTGCACGCCCTTACGATGTCTTAAACTCACAAGAAGCCAAAGCAGAAGCCGGTGAAAAATCACTGCTGCATATTACAAAACCGGAAATTGATTTTGATCCCATCATTGATGAACATTCTCAACCCGCCTATGATAAAGCCATAGAAAACTTCGCGCTGTGGCAAGAGCGAGGTTGGCTGCTACGCGATCCCAAAGAAATGTATTACGTCTATGCCCAAACTATGGACGGTCGTACACAGTACGGCTTGGTAGTCTGCGCACATGTAGACGACTACATCAACGGGAACATCAAAAAACATGAATTAACCCGTAAAGACAAAGAAGAAGACAGGATGATTCATGTAAGAATCCAAAGTTCCAATATAGAACCGGTATTTTTCACGTATCCTGACGTTCCGGAAATCAACGCATTGGTAGAAAGAATTGTCAAGGATGCCCCCGAATACGATTTTGTAGCAGACGATGGATTTGGCCACCACTTCTGGCCCATCAAAGAACAGGAAGATATTGACAAGCTCACGGCTTTGTTTGCAGACATTCCTGCTTTTTATGTAGCAGACGGACACCACAGAACAGCTGCGGCTGCTCTGGTAGGTGCGGAAAGGAAAGCACAAAACCCAAACCATACGGGAGAAGAGGAATACAACTATTTTATGACTGTTGCGTTTCCGGAAAGCCATTTGAAAATCATAGACTACAACCGTGTAGTTACAGATTTAAATGGAATGACTCCCAAATCTTTTGTGGAAGCCCTTTCTAACGATTTTGTGGTAGAGCTTCTGGAAGGAAGAGAAGAACCGTATGCACCCTCGGGTCATCACAACTTCTCTATGTATTTGGAAGAACGCTGGTATTCCTTAACAGCTAAAGAAGGTACGTACGACGACAGCGACCCCATTGGCACACTGGATGTTACCGTTTTGTCCAACTTGGTATTTGACAAGCTGCTGGATATCAAAGATCTGAGAACTAGTACTCGCATTGATTTTGTAGGAGGTATCCGCGGTTTGGGAGAATTGAAAAAACGCGTAGATTCCGGAGAAATGGCCGCTGCTTTTGCCTTGTACCCTGTTACTATGGAACAATTGATTACCATTGCTGACACAGGCAATATCATGCCACCCAAAACTACTTGGTTTGAACCAAAGCTTCGTAGCGGGTTGGCTATTCATACTTTTTAATATTTTCAACACTTTATTAATAGTCTTCAACAACCCGCAAATGATGCGGGTTGTTTTTTTTTGCTACCTTTACTTGCCATTTCTAACGCGCTCCAACCGTTATGAAGATTAAAAAAGTTCGCATTTCCAACTACCGCTCTATAAAAGATGCTGTTGAGCTGGACTTTTCAAACCTAACTGCTTTAGTGGGTCCCAACAACTCCGGAAAAAGCAATATCTTATGGTGCATCAACAAAATTTTGGGACAAGAAACAGACCCTTCTTCTATTTTTACAGAAAAAGACGTTTATAAACAAGATCCCAATAGAGATATTGATGTAGAAATCACCTTAAACAAACCCCTGGAACACATTCCTTACGATGGAGCATTGCCCGCATACATAGACAAACTGCGTTTTATATACAAACGCCACAAAGAGGGACCGTTAAAAGGAACACGTACATTGGAACAATACTGTCTTACAAAAGACAACCGAATGGTGCAAGTGTTGGCAGAACCATCCGGTGCAGGTTCTACCCACATATACAAGACCTTAGAATGTCCCTTACAAAAGATAAGAGAAATGATACCTGTCGTGTACATACGTACAGATAGGATTACTACACAATCCCGGGTAGATATCCGTCAGCAGCTGTTAAACAGTTTGTTGGACAAAATCAACTGCGATTTCTTGCGTGAAGACAACACCATCCTTATCATGAACGCAGACGGTACGGAATCCCGCATTCCACGCAAACAATGGTTTGAGCAATGCATTAACGAAGCCATGATCACCTTGAGAACCCGTACGTTTGATGAGCTAAAAGAAACCATTCGTAAATCTATGATGGAGTATCTTGGCACCGAAATCCAACAAGAGGAAGCCTTGTGGGATATCTATTTCAAACCGCTCACGTCTTTAGATTTCTACCATTCCTTGGAAATGTGTTTCATAGAAGGTGACCACATTACTCCCCTACGGGCTTTGGGGGAAGGCGTACAAAATGCCATTGTCCTCTCCATATTGCATGCTTACAACAAGCAAAATGCAGATGGATTTGTGCTGATGATGGAAGAACCGGAAATGTATATGCACCCCCGTATGAAGCGCAGCTTGTTTAGAGTGCTGAACACATTAAGTGAAAAGAACCAAGTGATTTACGTAACCCATTCCACGTATATGGTTTCCCTTCCTCACTTTGATTCCGTCCGTATGATACACAATGACGGAGAAGGCACAAAAGCAAAAGCTCCTCATAACGAAAATGCTCCCATGCTGAAAGCCTATTTCAGCAATATCATTTCCCACGAATTGAATGAACTTTTTTTCACAAAAAAAGTACTTCTTGTAGAAAATTTATACGAAAAGAGGGTTCTGTTAAACTACCAAGCTCGTTTGGAACTTGATTACGATACCTATGATGTCGCCATCCTGGTCGTAGGCAACAAACAAGACATGTTGCACCTGAGTGAACTGGCACTCGCCTTCGACATGAACATAGCTATTGGCTTTGAATGGCATTCCGGCAATTACAAAGAACGACGTGAAGAAGAAGAAGAGATGAATAAACACTTGGTTGCCTTAGAAGAAAAAGGCGTTACTGTCTTTTATACTGTCAACAATTATGAAGAATACATGAGGAATGAATGGGGGGAGGAAACATTCCAATCATACGTGGAAAAATATGCGGGAAAAGACAATTATCAAAAAATGATGTACTTTACTACAGACCCGGAAATTCCCATCCCTTCATTGGTTCAAACCATGATTTCTTGGATTACCACACCCTGACAACACGTATACCGGGACATGAAGCCCTATCAGACACGTATTCTTTTATCGTCTGTTTGTCAACCACTACTCTCATTTCTGCTGTAGAAGCATGCAAAAAACCGGAAACAGAAGCGCCCGGCGCCTGCTCTTGTTCCGTATGCGGCCAAGCAAAAGCCACATGACTGATATCCAATCCTTTTACATTAGTCACAAAGCAAACAATATCTCCTGCACGCAACCAGTCCATTCTGTCATCCATTTGTTCTTTTGGGATATAACAACTTCCCGACCCATTCAATCGCTCCTCTATATCGCGCTCCACCAAAACCATTTGTTTCACTTCTTCCGAATTTGCAGCCAAAGCAGGATATTTTTGAGCATGTGTAGTCATAAAAGAAATATGTTGATGAAAACGCTTGCCACCTTGATTGCAAGAAATTTCTGATACAATACCGCGCTCTTCCGCCTGCAAAATCCATTCACTCGTATAATGCAACCGGCTTGCATAACCATCTATTACTCCAGCGCGGTAGCGCAACAATTGCAGATTTCTACAAAAAGCTTCAAAACTCCTGTCTTCCTGACCCGCTGTGAGTGCCATACCTACACACGCTTCTACCAATAAAATACAATCTGTTCCCGCCAAAGACACAATCAGTTGTTCATTCCATTTGTTCTTTTTTGCATTTTCCGACTGCTTATCCAAAGTTCCTGCTACGTATGGAATTCCCAACATGGCTTTGGCGGCGATCGCAACTCTGACTTGCATGGGCTCTTCGCATACAGATTCCATCAATTGCATCACTTTGTCATACACAGCCAAATCTTCTTGTGTGTACAGTACGGCTGGAACGTACATCTTGAGGGAAAACAAAAGCCCCAGGCATAAAAGAATGTATCTCATACTTCAAAAGTAATACAAAAAGCCGGAAGAGAATTATCTCTTCCGGCTTTTCCGTTCACAAACGTGTGCCATTGAACTGTTACAGACTTACTCTTCCTTTTCCAATTCTTCCAGCCTACGTGTAATATCGGCACGATTTTGATCCAAAAACTCCGCTCTTGTTTTCAACGAACGGATTTCTTCTTCTTTTGTCATAGGCGCATTCCATCCGTAACCAAAGCCGGCTCCGCGTCCAAAACCTCCACGCATTCCAAATCCCATTCCGCGGCCCATACCTCGGCCCATACCTCCTCTCATTCCGCGGCCCATTCCGCGACCAAAACCTGTTCCATAGCCAACATTTTTGGCTATTCCCGGGGTATCATACCCGGCGCAAAATCCTAAATTTCTTCCGGTCATGGGACCTTGTCCCATAGGTCCGGTTTTATCTCCTCTTGGCATATTGTTAATTTTTATCTTGTTATTATAGCACAAAGATAACAAATTAAATGAACATATGTTCACTCAATCCAAATTATTTTCAATATTTTTAAGGAGAACTTAGCTTTCTGCTTGTACCTGATCCAACAACACCTGGATATCGTCCTGGCATTGTCCGCACACTTCTCCGGCTCCTGTTTCTTGACCTACTTCTTCTACCGTTTTCAGATTTTTTTCCTTAATCGCCTGAACAATCGTGCTTTTGTAGACTTCGTTGCAATAACAAATAAGAATATCCTCTTCCATAATACGTGTATTTTGTCCAAAAATAACAAAAAAAGCGCGCAATCAACCATTGTCTGCGCGCTCGTACTTATGTAACCCATCGTACTGATGCAACATGTTTTACTTTTTCTTCCACAAAGCTTCCTCTACTTTTTCTTTCTCCAACTTTTTGGTACAGAAGAACCAGTCGTAACATGTGACACCTTCTTCCGGAATGTCTACACGGTCTTTAGCCTGGTCGCATGTTCCTGCCGTAGGAACTATTACATCGTCTCCGGGACGCCAGTCTGCCGGTAGGGCTACTTTAAATGCATCGGCCGCTTGCAATCCAATCAATACTCTTTTTATCTCATCAAAATTTCGGCCAAGAGATAGAGGATAATAAATTATGGTTCTGATCATGCCCTCCGGATCTATGAAGAATACAGCTCTTACAGCTTTGGTGTTGCTTTCTCCCGGTTGAAGCATTCCATACAAGTTGGCAACTTCCATACTGATGTCCTCAATAAGCGGGAATTTTACTTCAACATCCTTCATGCCCTTGAATTCAATCTTCTCTTTGATGGTTCTCAACCAAGCAATGTGGCTGTACAATCCATCAACAGACAGTCCTACAAGTTCTGTGTTTAATTCTTTAAACTCATCTTGCATAGACGCAAAGGTCATAAACTCAGACGTACACACAGGTGTAAAATCGGCAGGGTGGCTAAAAAGAATAACCCATTTTCCTTTGTAATCAGCCGGGAAATTTATTTCTCCCTGCGTTGTTATAGCTTTAAATTTTGGTGCGGGTTCCCCAATTCTGGGGATGGGATGAATATTTGTCAGGTTGTTTATATTTTCCATAATATTTAGTTCTATGATTGTTTTTCTAGTGCAAAGATATCGACACCTAACCTATTGGTCAAACAGATATTGTCTATGGATATATAGATATTATCTATATATTTGCACATCCATCAAATCGAATGACGTATGACCCTACAACAACTCCAATACATCGTAGCCTTGGATCGTTACAGACATTTTGTGAAAGCAGCCGAAGCGTGCCGCGTCTCTCAACCTACACTGAGCACCATGGTTGCTCGCCTGGAGGAAGCATTGGATGTAAAGATTTTTGACAGGACAAAGCAGCCCATTGAACCTACTCCATTAGGAACTGAAGTCATCAGACAAGCTCATAAAATATTACAACAGTCTAGAGAGCTTCAAGATTTGGTTCAAAAAGGGAAAGAAAATTTGGAAACACGTTTCAATCTGGCCGTAATACCTACCGTCGCACCTTATATTATTCCTGAATTTATAACGCACTTTAAAAAAGATTTTCCCAAAACCGAAGTCAAAGTTTCTGAGATGCGTACAGAAGAAATCATCCGCAACATAAAGGACGCAAAGGTAGATATAGGTCTTTTAGCTACACCTTTACTAGACCAGGACCTGTTGGAAATTCCTCTGTACTATGAAAAATTTGTTGCTTACGTGTCACCCTCTGACAACAATTACTCCAAAGAGAATTTGATGGCAAGCGAATTGCCGCTTCAGCACCTGTGGGTACTGCAAGAAGGACACTGCTTAAGAGACCAGATTTTTAATTTTTGCACACCGGACGCTCCGGCAGACAAACAAATATACGAAGCGGGAAGCATAGACAACCTCATACGCATTATAGACACAAACGGAGGCTACACACTCATCCCTCAACTTCACATACCCATGCTCAACCAAGAACAGTTGCAACATATCCGACCTGTAATATCACCACCGCCGGTACGTGAAATATCTCTGGTCGTATACAAAGACTTTTACAGAGAAGCGTTACTGAATGCCGTTGCAGACACTGTAAAACAAATCATTCCCTCAGGCATGTTGGATACCCGGTTGAAAAAATTTTCCATCAAGTTGTAAGAAAAGCAGCAGCCCTGTCAAATACACTCCGAAAGGCAAGCACAACTTCTTCTTCGCTTACTTTCTCGTTTTCAGGAAACGGGGTTTGATGTGTATAAGCATACGGAAAATCAAGTTCTTCTGTAATGATACCTACCAGGTCGTTTCCGACAGCTTCTTGCACCCCTGCTGTTGGAATGACCGTATCTTTTCGCAACGAAACCATCCGAACCCTGTCCCGAGCAGCCGTAAAGAACGGTTGCCGTTTACTGCCTGCGTCCAAAGAAGGAATCATCTTGCAGAAAGCTTCTGTAAATTGAAGCCCCATCTGTTGATCTTGCGCAGCAAACATCCGGGATGGCTGAGAAAAGTTCCCCAAATAATAATCTCTGATTTTTTCATACGCTTCCTGATCAATGATATCCCGTGCATTTCCATTCATTCTTTCAAAAACAGATCCTCCGCAAAAAGTAAATAAAGCCGAGTCTGCCGCATAACCGCAAGGATCAGCCATCAGAACTACCTGGGCAAGCAGTGCCCCAATAGAATAAGCAAAAAAATCAACCTTCACTCCTTCTGTAAAAAGCGGATGCCGACCGTGTTTCATATCACCCATCAACTGATACAAGTTGTAAGAAGATTCCAGGCCCGAGCTGTAAAAACGCAAGGGTTCCACAGACAACCTTGAACTAAGAGCTATGTTAAAAAATGAAGCATTACATAACCCCAAGATTTCCTGTTTGCGTCTGCTCAGCCAAGGTTTTAGCCACCGCGGTGAAAACCAGGATGCCGGGGTTCTGTTCATATGAAACGCCATGGGAAATAACAGCACCGGCACCCCGCACGTCGTAACCAGATCTTCTGCCCACACCAAGTATTTGTTCCAACTTCTTTCATTCAATCCGTGCAACAGAATGATGGCACGGTTGTATGTCTCTCTCCCTGACGGAACAAACACAACATAGGAAAAAGCTTGGTTTTCAGCCACCGTACTGTCTGCAGCCGGGTAAAACGGAGCTGTTTTCATAGACTCTCGTACACGTGCCACTTCCTGCTGTCCCATTACGGATGTAAAATGAAACGGAAAAACCTCAATGGGCCTGTCCGGAACAAGAAACGGTTTTTCATAAGAAAACCGGCCATACAATTCTTTTGTTCTTTTCATGGATTCAAAACAAGAGAAATGGCTTCTGTTTGTCAAAAAAAAGGGATAACGCGAATTGCTTTGGGATAAAAAAAGCAAAGAAGGGGTAGAAAGAGGCTATTTGTGGTAAAATTTTAACTTTGTACCTTATGGGTTT